>NZ_CP113865.1:0-220000 GCF_026810225.1 Caldicellulosiruptor morganii | reverse complement strand
TGTTCCAGATCCAGGTCCTCTGCTCTCAAATTCTCCTGCAAACAGGCTTTATTCAGTATATTTTTTACCTCTGCCTTTTCAATCTCAAGTGAATTTGAAAGAGAGTTCAAAATGGTCTTTCTTCTTGTGGAAAAGCATGCATGTACTATTCTGAAAAATTTCCTCTCATCAATATCCGGAATATCCTCTTTGAAGCTTGCTTTCAAAACAGTTGAGTCAACCTCGGGCCGCGGATAGAATACATTTTTGCTAACATGAAAATAATCCTCAATTTTACAATAAAAGTTAATTGCAACTGTCAGGATACCATAGTCCTTTGAGCCGGGCTTTGCCAAAAGTCGCTGTGCCACCTCTTTCTGAACCATGATTGTAAATGACTCTATATAATCTCTTTCCTCAAATAACCTGAACAGAATCTGTGAAGTTACATAATATGGCAGATTCCCAACAACACAGAGTTTTTGGTCAATTGTTAATTTTTTAACATCAAGCTCAAGAAAATCCTCATTTATTATCTCTACGTTCGAAAGATTCTGACAGACCTCTTTCAGAACATTCAATATCTTTTTGTCAATCTCAACAGCAAAGACTTTTTTAGCTTTTTGAGAAAGAAAGGCTGTCAGAGTTCCCGGTCCTGAACCAATCTCCAGGACCTCTTTTTGATCAATTCCTGCAAGATTTATTATCTTTCTCACAATATTCTCATCAATCAAGAAATTCTGCCCGAGTTTTTTATCCGGCTTAAGATGATATTTTTCAAGAAGTGAAAGAAGCTCAGAAATTGTAATGGCAATCTCAACTCCTTCTTTATCAAAAATAAAGTCGTTCTTAAAAACAAATGGCTCTGAAGCCATCATCCTTCAGAACCATTCCTTCTTTTAAGTTTACAGCATTTTTCTTTTAATCTTTTGGTTCAGCCTTCTTCAAAACCTCTTTTACAGCCCACTTGTAAACCTTCAGCTTTACCCTGTCAGCCCCTACCTCAATTGTCAAAATGTCATCCTTGATGTTTACAATCTTGCCAATAATACCGCCATTTGTAACCACTTCGTCGCCAACTATGAGTGAGTTTAACATATCCCTGAACTGCTTTTCCTTCCTTCTCTGTGGAAGAATTATGAGAAAGTAGAAAATAGCAAACATCAAAAGCAGAGGAAGAATTAGCTGTGTGAACACAAGCACCCATGTAGCCCCCGCCGGTGCCTGACTTGATGAACCCTGCGCATTGTTTGTCGCAAACGCTATTTCAAATAAGAAATCAAATAGTTTCATAAAGTTCTTTTGCCCCCTATTTATCAATTTGATTTTTTGGCTCAAAACTAACATAATAATATTATAATAGTTTTCAAAAAAAGACAAGCACTTTTGAAAAGAAAGGGGAATGTTTGTTAAGTCATGATAGCTTCAAATGGCAATCTTAAAATTGACAGGCTTATCTCGGGCGGTGTTATAACAAATTACTACTGCTCATCAAGATGCAGGCACTGCCTTTACAACAGCTCCCCTTCATGGAAAAAAGAGTATATAACTCCTCAGATGGCAGACAAAATCTTTAAAACCTTAAAAAAGTTTGGAGTTTACTCTGTCCATATAGGCGGTGGTGAGCCTTTTTTGAACTTTGAAGGTTTTAAAAAGGTTGTAGAAAAGGCAAATGAAAATGGAGTATACATTGAGTACATAGAAACCAATGCATCATGGGTGGAAAATGAAAAAGAGGCAAAGCAAAAGCTAAAAGAACTAAAGAGCCTTGGAATAGAAACAATCCTGGTTTCAATAAGTCCATTTCACAACGAATACATTCCGCTAAAAAAAGTGCTGAGGCTAATTAACCTTTTAAAGGAAGCCGGAATTGAAATCTTCCCATGGATAGAAGGATTTTTACCCGATATAAAAAGGTTTGACATTGAAAAAACACACTCCTTTGCAGAGTACATAGCTACCTTTGGAGAAAACTATGTAAAAGCACTGCCTTTGCGCTATTATCTTACATTAAATGGAAGGGCAATAAAAACCTTTGAAGAGTTCTTTCCAAAAAAGAGCGCTGATGAAATAGTAGAAAACTCTTCCCCCTGCCATGAACTTGACAGCAGAACTCATTTCCACATGGACCTTTTTGGAAATTTTATTCCAAACCCATGTGTGGGTTTCAAAATTTCTATTGATGACCTGGGAAAAGATCTTGATAGCAAAAAGTACTTCTTTGTAAATATGCTCTACACAAAAGGTGTTGGTGAGCTTTTCAAGTTTGCCAGAGAAAACTTTGGATATGAACCAAAAAAAGCCTATCTTCACAAATGCAGCCTGTGTTTTGATATAAGACGGTTTCTGGTATTGGAGAAAAAGATAGAAGCATTTAACTTTGGACCGGTGGAATTTTATGAGCAGTATTAATTACAGAATATCCAGTATTTGTAGGATAAATAGTTTATTACCTGTGCACAAACAGTTGCAAGAATTTTGGCAATTAAAATTGAATTTGACAGGTATGTTTTCGAAAGTTTTAACACAACTATTGAGCAGCCCAATGAAACAAGGTTTGTAACAACGAATTTCAATAGCTTTTTAATTATTATTTTGCCGGTGGTTTTATCTTCAAACGTCCACTTTTTGTTCATTATAAAGCTATTTATCATGCCGCTTGTGTATCCAAAAACCTGACTGAGTGAGTAACTGACATGAAAGACAGAATAAAAAAGAAAAAATACTGCAAAGTCAACTGCCGTATTTATAACCCCAACTATGGAAAATTTCACAAGCTGGATTATTTGTTTTTTGTACAAATTTATCTTTTTTACAAAATAGTTAAAATTATTCATCTCCTGCTATCTCCTCAATGAAGTATAAAGGTCTTCTTTTGACCTCTTTATAAATTTTACCAATATACTCACCAATAAGCCCCAGCGCAACAAGCTGAAGTCCACCAATAAACCAGATTGAAATTGTAAGTGAAGTCCAGCCTGTAACAACCTGTCCTTTTATTTTTTGCACTATTGCATATACAAGAATTATAAAGCTTAGCAAAAACATTAAAAACCCAGCTACTGTAATATACTTTATAGGTTTTACAGAAAAAGATGTAATTCCCTCAAAAGCAAAAGATAACATTTTTTTGAGTGGATACTTTGTCTTTCCTGCTATTCTTTCCAACCTCTCATAGTAGACAACTGTTGATTTTAAGCCAATTAAAGGAATCATACCTCTTAAAAACAAATTCCTCTCTTCAAATTGTAAAAGATACTCAATCGCTCTTTTACTCATGAGCCTGTAATCAGCATGATTGAAAACAATCTCAACTCCAAATGCTCTCATAAGCTTATAAAAGGCCTCTGCTGTAAATCTTTTGAAAAACGTATCTGTTTTTCTACTGCTTCTCACACCATACACAATCTCATAACCTTCATTGTACTTTTGAATAAATTCATCAATAACATTGATATCATCCTGCAAATCAGCATCCAAAGTAATTACACAGTCAGCAAACTTTACAGCACAGCTCATCCCTGCCATAAGGGCGTTTTGATGCCCACAGTTTCGCGAAAGTTTGACCCCCAAAAATCTATTATCCTTTGTGGCAGCTTTGATTATATCCCACGTTTTATCTTTACTTCCATCATCAACAAAGACAACTTTGCTTTTATCAGAAATCAGCTCTTTTTCAATAAGGCTTTGCAGTTTTTCACCCATCTTTTGAATGGTGAAAGGCAGCATTTCTTCTTCGTTAAAACAGGGAATTACAAAGCAGACTCTGGGTAACATTCTTCCCAACTCCTCTAAACATAATTATAGAAAAGTTTTTTGTTATTAAGAAATTTTTGCACAAAATATGTAATGAAAACAAAATAAATCCTGAAAACATAAAAAGAATACCAAAATATCTATTAAAATTGTTTAAAAATTACTAATAACATAGTAAACTTAAAATTTTACCGTGTCAAGAAAAGAATTAAATATTGTATTTTATAAATGTACAAAGTTTGTTCCTGGCTATTACAAATTCGTATTTTTAAAAGCTCAATTCCAATCTTCATTAAGTTCAAATGTTTGGATGAGACTATTTGTAGCAGGAGAAAATAGGATGAATTCAATAAATTTATTAATAATAGAAAAATTAGAGTCAAACCCATTGATTCTAATAGGCTGCTTTGTCATCCTGGGAACTATCTTATTGCACATCCCTTTTGAAGCAGCACTGAGATATAAAAATCATGCTCTACTATGGTTTTGTTTTATCTCAGCAAATGGAGTAATAGCATTTTCAGAAATAATTGTAAAAATTATACATTATTCGGACAATTAAAAACTCCTATATCCTATCCTCTTCAATATCCTTTCTCAGCTTCTCCATGAACCTGAGCAAAAATCTCACGTTGTGGATAGAAAGCAAAATTGCGCCAAGGATTTCTTCGGCTTTAATCAAATGCCTCAAATAAGCCCGGGTGAAGTTCTGGCACGTGTAGCAGTCACAGTCCTCTTCAATCGGTCTGAAATCCTTTGCATACTGGGCATTTCTGATTATCATCCTGCCCTCTTTTGTAAACACTGTGCCATTGCGGGCAGTCCGGGTTGCAAACACACAGTCGAACATGTCAACACCACGGATGACAGACTCGTACAGGCAATCTGGTGTTCCAACCCCCATGAGGTATCGTGGTCTGTTCTCCGGCAAAATAGGGTGGAGCACCTCTATCATCTCATACATGAGCTCTTTTGGCTCTCCAACCGAAAGCCCGCCTATCGCATACCCTGGAAGGTCCTCTTCAACTGTGCGCTTTGCACTCTCTATCCTCAAATCTTTGTAGGTTGAGCCCTGCACTATCCCAAACAGTGCCTGATTTTCTGTGTTTTTGTGATGAGCCTTGCACCTTTTTAGCCACCTTGCTGTCCTCTCCACAGCCCATTTTGCATACTCATGGTCACAAGGGTATGGCACACACTCATCAAATGCCATTATTATATCAGACCCAAGTATATTCTGAATCTCTATCACCTTTTCAGGTGTGAAAAAGTGCCGCGAACCATCTAAGTGCGATCTGAACTCAACTCCATCCTCTGTGATTGTTCTCAGCTTGCTCAGTGAAAACACCTGAAACCCGCCACTGTCGGTCAAAATGGGTTTTTGCCAGTTCATGAACCTGTGAAGCCCGCCCGCTTCCTTTATCACATCCATGCCCGGTCTGAGATACAAATGGTATGTGTTTGCCAGAATAATCTGCGTCCCCATCTCATAAAGGTCCCTGTGCATAATAGCCTTGACTGTTGCCTGTGTCCCAACCGGCATAAAAACCGGTGTTTCAATGACTCCATGTGGTGTGTAAAGTCTTCCCCGTCTTGCATTGGATTTTTTGCTCTTTTTGATTAGCTCAAACTTTATTGCCACCTTGCAATGCCCCTTCCCATTAATATTCTGCAGCCAATTTTCCTGTGTATCTTCAAGGATTTAAAACAAGCCTTCCCTTACCTACCTTTATTGAACTGTGTATCAGGTTTGAAACAAAATTCTTTGTCTGTTTTAGCGCACCATACATATTATATCCCTTTGCAAGGAAAGTGGCAAACGCAGATGAAAAGGCACAGCCAGTTCCGTGAATGCTATCTGTTGAGCCTTTCCTTCTTGATGCCACTTTGTAAATGCTTTTCTGTGTTATCAGGACATCTTCTGCAAGATAGCTATCCAGATGCCCACCCTTTAAAACGCATAATTTTATACCCATCTTGTTCATCTTTTCCTGAATAGAGCTTAGAATATCTCCTTCAAAATTTTCAATTTTCAAATCAAAAATTGCCTCTGCTTCCTGTTTGTTCGGTGTGATGACACTGCAAACTTTAAAAAACTCGCTTTTCAAAAACTCTACAAACTCATCTTTACCAAACTCAAACCCACTTGTTGATTTCAAAACCGGGTCACACACAATGTTTTTGAGATTATACCTTTTGATGTTTTTCAGTACAGCCCTTGCAATATCTTCGCTTCCAAGAAGCCCAATCTTGACACTATCCGGCTTTATATCTTCAACAAGCTTCCCAAACTGATACTCAAAAAAATCAGGGTCTATGGGAAGTGCACCATAAACCCTTTCTGTTGTTTGAACTGTCAGGCAGGTAATCAAAGAGGCTGCATACTCGCCAAGTGACCTTACAACCTTTGTGTCAAGCACAATGCCAGCTCCGCCTGACGGGTCAAATCCGGCAATTATAAGAACCTTTTTCACCCTCTTCAGCTCCCCAGAAAAATTTAAATACGGCAAATCTCTCACTACAAAATTGCTTCATCCTTTGAATTTTTCACAGCACAAAGTTTTCCGCACATAGAGCATGTATCAGAAGGGTAGGTGCTTCTGTACTCTCTTGCCTTCTGCGGGTCAATCGAAAGGCTTATCATCTTCTCCCAGTCAAGGTCTCTTCTTGCAATTGACATCTCAATGTCTTTTTCAAGCGGCTTTTTAAAGCCTTTTGCAATATTAGCGCTGTGCGCGGCAATCTTGAATGCAACAATTCCTTCTTTAACATCATCCAAAGATGGAAGCCTCAGGTGTTCAGCAGGTGTCACATAGCAAAGAAAATCTGCACCATTTAAAGCTGCAATGAGCGCACCCATCGCACCTGATATGTGGTCATACCCTGCTGCTATGTCTGTTGTAAGAGGTCCTAAAACATAAAACGGTGCACCGTGGCAAAGCCTTTTTTGAATGACCATGTTTGCTGCAATCTCGTTTGCTCTCATGTGCCCCGGTCCTTCAATCATAACCTGCACATCCTCTTTCCATGCCATTTTTGTAAGCTCGCCAAGGTTTATAAGCTCTTCTATCTGAAGTGCATCTGTTGCATCATGGACCGCACCCGGTCTGAGACTATCTCCAAGGCTAATTGTAACATCATGTTTTTTGCATATTTTTAGAATCTCATCAAAGTGTTCATAAAGCGGGTTTTCTTTTTGGTTTGCCAGCATCCACCTGTACAAAAGTGCACCGCCTCTTGAAACAATCTTCAGCAACCTATCATTTTTTTCAAACCTCTCCAAAGTCCTTCTTGTAATTCCTGCATGGATTGTGAAAAAGTCAACCCCTTCTTCTGCCTGTCTTTCAATCTCCTCCAAAAACTCTTTGCTGTCAACTTTTGTGATATCATCGTGCCTTGATGCAACTTGGTAAACCGGGACTGTGCCCACTATAAAATCATAGTTTTGAAGGATGTATTTTCTGAAGTTTGAAGCATCAAGCCCGCTGGATAAATCCATCACAGATTCAACATCAAACTTTTCTGCAATCTCAAGCTTTTGAACTTCAACATCAAAGTTTGGACATGCCTCAGACACGCCAATATTTACATTTATCTTTACATATGTTCCCTCTCCAATTGCAAAATATTTTTCTCTTTTCCTGTTTCTGTTTGCAGGAATGACAATCTTGCCCTCTGCTACTTTTTGCAAAAGCTCTTCTTTATCTATCTCTTCATTTTTGATTGCAAGCTCCATCTCGCGTGTAAACATTCCCTCTTTTGCATATGTCATCTGGGTTTTCATTCTCTTTGTCAGCTCCTTTCAAACTCTTTTATAATATCCCAGAGTCTTTTTATTTTTTTTAAAATGTCATCGCTGCCTACAATCTCTGTCACAAGGCTTACACACTTTGCGCCCGCATCAAGCACATCTTTTAGATTGTGCTCTTTTATTCCACCTATTGCAACAAAAGGCAGGCTGCAGTTTTTTGCTGCCCAGCTGACCATTTCAATGCCAATTGGCGGGTGGGGTCTGTCTTTTGTAAAGCTTGCAAACACAGGCCCCAGCCCAACATAGTCAGCCCCATCTTCTGCCGCCTTTTCAACCTGCTCTTTTGTATGGGCTGTAACACCGATTATATAGTCTTCGCCCAAAATCTTTCTTACCTCTTTTACCGGATAGTCCTCCTGCCCCAAGTGAACACCATCTGCACCAACCATCAGGCAAAGGTCAGCATGGTCGTTCACTATCAAAAGCGCACCGTACTGCTCTGTAAGCTGTCTTATTTGCAGGCACTCTTCATACTTTTCTTTAAGGCTTTTGTACTTTTCCCTGTACTGGATTATTTTTATCCCACCCTCAAGCATTGCTTTTACAACCTCTATATTAGACCTTCCATTTGAAAATTTCTCAACTGTCAGGCCATAGATGTTGTAAGTTCTAAAAAGCTGCAGTTTCTCTTCTTTATTCAAGCTCACTCACCATCCTCAAAACCTCATCTGCCTGCATAGCAGCAACTGCCATTACCTTTGGCGCAAAAGGTTTTTTATCCTTGATTGATGTCACAAAATCACCCACAACCGAAAAGTTTTTGCCACGCTTGATTTTTATATTCTCACAATCGCCAAACCCTGCAATGCCAGATGCCATAACAACTTTTTTGCCATGTTCAAAAGCTTTTTTGAAGATGAGCATTTTTGTCTGCTCGCCGTCAACCGCCTCAACAATTATGTCATGTTGCAAAATCAAATGGTCTATGTTTGACTCATCAATTTTCATATTCAAAGCTTTCACAGTCACATACGGATTTATCTTCTCAAGAATGTCTTTGAGGGCTGACACCTTTTCCTGTCCTGCCTGGTAGAAGAAAAAGTTCTGCCTGTTGAGGTTCAAAATATCTACCCTGTCAAAGTCAACAATTGTAAGGTTTTTAATACCACTTCGAACAAGCATGACAGCAATGTTGGAACCAAGCCCTCCACAGCCAATTATAAGAACCTTTACTTTTGAGAGCTTTTCAAGCATCTTTTCATCAAAGTAGTTTTTAAGCATCATGTCAAACAGGCTCATATACCTTTCACACCCTTCACCCAGTTTGTAAACTCGGGTCTCAGTCCTTTTTTAATTATAACATCCACAACTTCAGACACACTTCTTCTATCTTCCACCTCAAACTGAGCCCCGGCATCTTCATCCTTCTCTTTTGCATACCCGCCAACTGTGGTTTTGGATCCCGCCGACATCTTTGTTATACAAACATCAAGCAAAGCATCGCGAAGTAAAGGCGACTCCCTTGTTGACAGCACAATTCCAACCCTCGGAAGATACAGCCTTGCAATTACCAAAAATTTGATAAATTCTCTGTCAGAGACTGTGTATGAGGGCACAAAGTCTGTGCCGGCGCTTCTGAATCTTGGAAAGGAAATTGAAATTTCAGCTTTTGGGAATTTTTCAAGCAAATGCTCTGCATGAAGTATTGCGCACAAAACATCTTTTCTGGGCTCAGAAAGCCCAAGAAGAGGCCCTACACATGCCTCGTGAAATCCAGCTTTCAGTGCCCTTTCAGGTGCATTTAGCCTGAATTCAAAGTCTTTTTTGGGACCAAATGGATGAAGTTTCTGATAATTATCCTTCTGGTATGTCTCCTGATATATTGTAATGCCCACAACACCAATGTTTGAAAGTCTTCTGTATTCTTCTTCATAAAGAGGGTATACCTCAATTGAAACCTCCGACATAAATTCAGTTGCAATACTGCATGCTTTTTCAATGTACTCAAACGAAGAGTTGATTCTGTCCTCGCCTGTGAGAATTATAACAGAGTCAATTCCTTCTTCCTTCATTTTTTCAAGCTCATTTTCAATCTCTTCAAAGCTCAGCTTTTCTCTTTTATAGTTTTTGCTGTATGAAAATCCACAGTAAACACAGCCGTTCTGGCAGTAATTTGCAATGTAAAGCGGGGCATACAGAAGAACCACTTTCCCAAAGTTCTCGCGAGTGAGCTTTTGCGCTTTTTTTGCCATGAGCATTATATCCTCTTTGCTACTTACGTTCAAAAGCTTTGCCAGATCCTCTTTTGTCAAAAACTCCTTTTCTAAAATTCTGCAGACTTCTTTGTGGGAAGGGACATAGTCTTTGTACTCTTTAATAAGCTTTTCTGCCTCTTTCAAAAAGCCATTCATTTTTGATAAGCACCTTCTTTTTTAAAAAATTTTTAGCCGCCTATGAAATCCTCAAGCGGTGATGATGCCTGAGCATACTCATGCTCTTTCAAAATTCCAACCTCAAAAGCAAGTCTTCCTGCCTCAACTGCCTTTGCAAATGCCATTGCCATTCTGAGAGGGTCAGCTGAGGTTGCAATTGCAGTGTTAATCAAAACAGCATCTGCTCCCATCTCCATTGCCTGTGCTGCATGGGATGGTCTTCCAATCCCTGCATCAATTATAACAGGGATTTTGACCTCGTTTATAATGGGCTTTAAAAGCACTTCACAGCCAATCCCTTTGTTTGTGCCAATCGGTGAGCCAAGTGGCATGACAGCCTCAACTCCAATCTGTTCAAGCTCCTTTGCAAGGTTTAAGTCGGGGTAGATATAAGGAAACACTTTGAATCCTTCTTTTACAAGGATTTCACAGGCTTTCAGCGTCTCAAAACCATCCGGGAAAAGATATTTGGTGTCCTTTTCAATCTCAACCTTTACCCAGTCAGAATTTGTAAGCTCTCTCCCAATCATAGCAATCTTTACTGCCTCCCTGTGGTCCTGCGCACCCGATGTGTTTACCATAACTACTGCATCTTTTGGAATATACTCCAGAACATTTCTGGTATGTCTGGTATTTGGACCTATTCTGCGAACTGCAACAGCAAAAACTTCAACGCCAGCTTCATAGTACATCTTTTCAATCAGGCTGTAATCAGGAAGCTTGCCTGTTCCAACAAAAAGCCTTGATTTTAAGATTTTGCCACCAATTTCAAACATTTAAGCATCTCCTTTCTCTGTAATTTTTCTTTGATTTGAATTAAGTCTGTGCAATGCGCTTTCTGGCTCTTAGCCGCCGCCAACAAAGCTCACAATCTCAACATAGTCCCCATCTTTTAATACAAAGCTTTCCCATTCATTTTTCTTCACAATCTCACCGTTTACCAGAACTGCACACGTTTCAGGATTTAGATTAACACTTAGCAAAAGCTCCATAATAGTACCGCAAAACTCCATTTCTCTGTCATTTACTCTTATGAGCAAAGTTATCACCTGCCTCTCAAGCCTTTTTGTAAACTAAAAGGTAGTTTAAAAAAGTGTTGCTTAAAACAAAAAGCTGCCACTGCCGGCAGCTTCTTTTTATTTGAATCCAAAAATAAAGCGTTTATAAACAGAAAAGCCTTTAATGCCGGACTTTATAGCATTAAAGGCTTTTTATTTTCTGCTCTTTTTTCCCTTCGCCGGCATTACCCGGATCAGGTTCAAAGGGTCAAGGCACGGGGATTTTTCAGTGCCTACTCTCAGCCGAGCTTTGCCCCGCTCAGCTCCCCCTTAAAACCACTTTATTTAATTTTTCACTTTTTAGTATAGCACTTTGAAGTACATTGTGCAAGAAATTCTGTGTATAAAATCTTTTTTAGTTGTTCTGGACCTCAGCTCAGCATTTCTCGTGCTATTTTTTCAATCTCTTCAATGCTCAGGTTAGTCGCCCTGGATATAACCTCGTATGAAATTCCTAACTGAATCATCCTTTTTGCAGTCTCTATTCTCTCTTGCTGGATACCTTGTTGAATTCCTTGTTGAACCCCTGCTAAAAACTCTTTTGTTTTTGTTTCATCCAAAAGTCTTGCCACATTTGACACAAACTCACCCATTAGCTCCACCCCCTTTTGTTTTACTCTCTCAACAATCCTGTCATATTCTTTCTTTTGTTCCTCACCTAATCTTGGTCTTATAACATTCTGTGACCATAGCAAAAACCTTTCGATATTATTAAAACTCAGCTTTTTTAAGCTTTGTTTTATTTCTTGTAATCTGCGAATTAATTCATTACTGTCATTTCTCACCTGTTCTAAATAGAAAATTATTGGTGTTAAAACATCTTCCTCTTTTAAGTAACTTTTAATGTCAACTTGAGCAATATCTACAACTTTGTACTTGAAAATATCATTTTTGAAAATATCAAATGCTCCAATTATATCTGTGGGTACTTCCCACCTTCTATCAAGTCCATTGTAAACAACAATAGGAACAATAGCTGGCAGTTTTTTAACACCATTTCGTATTTCCTCTGCCCATATCGAAATCATATATCGTAATAACCTTTCGGGCATATCCTTCGCTACAGTTGATTGATTTTCTATCAATATATAAATATATCTCTATCTTTCAACCTTGCTTTAGCTATAACATCTGCTTCTACTTGCGAAAACTCCTTTGTAATATAATTTGTCTTTTTTACTTCAATTGAGCTTTCGCGTATTTCACTTGCCCAACTGTAGTTTATGATTTTGCTCACCAAAAGATAAACATCCTTAGGATTTTCAAAAAGAAGCTTAAAAGTAGAATCATGCTCTTTTGAAGGAAGTTTTTCCTTGTTTTCATTGTCCATTTTTAACTAATTCTCCTTAGTAATCAAATTTTATAGAATAGTGAAATCAATCGTTACAGTATTATTATACCACATCTTTACGTAAGCATAAATCAGAGAAAATCAAATCAAAACCAAACTCACAACAACCGCTGCAAACAAAATACCAATTATTAGAAAACCAGTAAACTACCATCCACCTGAAGAGGTGAAGGCGACGTAGAGAAGTTTGGCAGCATTTTAAGCTACCCTTATTCTCACAGGGTGGTTCACACAGCTACTTCTGGCTATCTGCTCTTTCGCAGACTCACCAGCTACCTTTAAAAGTATGTTTATCGCTCCATTTATATCCGCATTCACCACATTTCCACATTTCTTGCACACATACAAGCCCCTGTGCTTTCTGTTACTCTTGTCAACCACCCCACATCTGCTGCACCTCTGTAATGTGTAGCTTCCCTCTACCTCCACATACTCTATTCCATACAACCTGCACTTTGCTTCTAATTTTCTCTTAAACTTCTTGTACGGTATCCCAACAAAGTTCTGATTGTTCACCTTCCCAAGCTCTATACCCTGCTTTATCTCTTTCATCCTGCCCACAACAACTACTCCTATTTTATTTTCCAGACAGTGCTTAACTACAACGTTTACAGCCTGATTTAAAAAGTTCTCAACTATATGCTGCCTTTTAAGAGAAACTTGAGCAAGTTTTGAACCATATTTGATTCCCTGTTTGGAGTATACACTCTGCAGTCTTGCTTTTTCCTTGTTGTACCATCGGTTGACTGATTTCAAAAACCTGCCCTCTATCAAAAAGGCAGTCCCAATGGTATCCGTAAGCGCTGCAAAGTTGTTTAAACCAAGGTCTATTGCCAAAATCCTGCTTCTGTCAAGCTTACAATCCTGCTCTTTTTCCTCATACACATACTCAATCTCAAACCATTTCCCATGGTATCTCGAGATTATCCTGACTTCCTTAATCTTTTTTCCTGCAATATTTTTGGGTAATTCAAAATATAAGTATCTTACCCCAAACTCCTTTGAAAAACTTCTGCCAAGACTAAGTCTCACTTTTCTGTCTTCTACTTTTAACTGGTCTTTTGGGAAAACTATCTGATACATCCCTTCCTTGGGCAGATACTTTGGCATTAAAACTTTCTCTTTTATCTTTCCTTCCTTTTTGGCTTTCAAAAGGTTCAAAAAAGATTTAAAAGATTCATCCACCGAAATAAGTGTCTGCTGGGCAACCTGTGATGGCAAAAGTCTGTAGTTTTCGTTGCCTTTTGCAATGTGATATACACTTTCATATCGCAAATATTCATGAGTTTGAAAATAGTGCTGTCTTATATGATACAGAGCAAAGTTGTACAGGTTTTTTGAAAAGTGACAGAGCTTTCGCAAAAGTTTGTATGTTTGTTTATCACATCTTATATGATTTTTTTGTGTTTTGTACACTTGACATCACCCAGAAATATTTTATCACATTTTTAGCAATTCATCTCCATCTTGTGGAAGACGGAGTCTTCTTGCTATATTTTTGATAAACATGGCACCCAGCTTTGCACAGTTCACTTGCTCATAAATTGGCACCTCAGAGGTAAACTCAATTTTTTATAAATATCTTTCTTTCAACCCTTTTAGCTTTCTTGCATTTTATAAATGTCTTTCCACCTCATAATGTAGACCAGGCTCAACACAGCCCATAGCAAAACTACAAGCTCAATAGCAAACATATTAACTTTTAATAATGACATATATGCAGCAGGTGCATCAATGATTGTGTGAAGCAATATTGCAAGCACAAGATAAAAAAGCTTACCTTTCTTCAAAGCTACAAGTACCAAAAGCGAAAGAGCAATCTGAATTGCCATTGTGAAAACTCTTTCAAAACCGGCAAGAAGAAAAGCCGAAGCAGGCGTTTCAACAAGTGCACTTTTTATAGCCCTGATCATATCAGGAGAAACCTTGCCTTTTAAAAGGACATCCAAAATGCCAAAGTTAATTAAAAAAGCATACACAATGTTATTAATATAGCTCAAACCGACAATTAAAATTGATTCAATTCCACCGTGTCCAACACCGTAAGCAAGACCATTTTTATAGTTTAGCCTGTCCTTTAAAAACCCTTTAAAACCAATGTATCTACCAACCTCTTTAAAAATTCCGGCTGTCAGTCCCAGAAAGATTGAATACATAAGATAATGTTTAGAAAATTCTACAAAGTAGCTTTGCTTTGACAAAATCTGAAGCATTGGAATTCTCAGAACAATCTGAAAAATGAAAAATACCAGCGCCCCTATTAAAATTGATTTTAAAACTACCGAGTGCTTTTTTACAACAACCACAGCCAGCAAAACCGGAAAGCCCAGCGAAAGAATGAGTGTTATGCACATGAAGATAATTTTAAGATTTGATACCAAAACAGAGCACCTCTTTTTTTGAGATGTATAAGTTTATAATACTATAGTTTAATCGTCAAAAAAAGAGGGCTTTTGCCTCAGTCTACCTGAATGTGCAAAAGCCCCAAAAGCTATTTCCAGAAGCTTTTAATTTTGAATTTGCTGTTTTTACCTCTGTTTAACATTTGACTAATAGTCATGATTTATATAAACAAAATTGACTAAAAGTCAATACACTTGATAAAATTTTTTAAGAGATAAAAACTTTTGGGTATATAATAAATAATTAGAGGAAGATTTTTAAGAAAGTAAAATTAAAATTTAAATCTGGAGGAGATAGAATAATGCTTTCAAACATCATTAACCAGGATTTTATAAAGCTTTCCCCAAACGACACAGTAAAGTATGCTTTAGATCAGATGCAAAAAAGAAAGAAAAGTGTTGCGGTTATTGTTGACCAGGATGACTTTTTGAAAGGTATTATAGTGAAAGCTGATATATACAGGTTCTTAAGTCAGCCCGGGCATTTTGAAACATATCCTGTTGAGCTTGCAATGACAAAGGCGGTAATCACTGCTGACATAAATGATGATATAAAGCATGTTGCAAAGCTTCTGCGCGAAAACGACATCTCAGCTGTGCCTGTTTTAGACAATGGAAAAGTTATAGGGCTTGTTGGGCTTGAGGATATAGTTGATTATTTTATAAAAATGTAGTATTAAATATTCTTGATACCTTTGTTTTTTGATATTAACAGACTCTTACCTATCATTTGCGCAATTTATTATGTAATTTTTTAGTATTAATGAAGATTTTGCTTTGAAAAGGGGGTTACCAATTGCACCAGGGATTTGAAACAAAAAGGGTTATAATTGGTCCAGAAGGATTCAAAAAAGTTGTTGATATAACTGTGCCAAAGAGAATAAATCTGCCAACAGGTTATATAGACTCTACTTCTTTAGCCCAGATACCACCAGGTGGCAGTTTTGTTGCAAACGATGTTGAATATTATGTATTTCCATGCGACACATTTGACTATGTCATGCACTATTTAAAGCGCCATACCCAGATTGTTTACCCAAAAGATGGGGCATACATACTCATGCGCCTTGATATAAACCCTGGAAAAAGAGTTGGTGAGGCAGGTACTGGCTCGGGTGCTTTTGCCCTGTATCTTTCCATGGCTGTGGGGCCTGAGGGAAAGGTGTACACATATGAGCAAAGAGAAGAGTTTTATAAAAAAGCAGAAAAAAATATTAAAAGTTTTTCAAAATTTGACAATGTTGTGATGCACAATAAATCAATCCTTGATGGTATAGAGGAAAGAGATTTGGATGCATTTTTCCTGGACATAAGAGAGCCACAAGAGGCAATACCCGAAATAAGAAAGGCACTAAAGCCTGCCGGGCATTTGGGTATACTTGTTCCCACAACAAATCAGGTTGCAGAAACTCTAAAAGCTCTGGAAGAGCACAGGTTCTATGTATCCGAAGTGGTTGAGATTTTAACCCGCCAGTACAAGTCTGTACCAGAAAGGTTAAGGCCCGATGACAGGATGATAGGCCATACTGCTTATATGATTTTTGGAAGAAAAATTGGTGAGTAAAAACAAAGGGTTGGACAGTTTTTTCTGCCCAGCCTTTTTGTTTTTTAAGAAAATTTTTTTATAAAGCGACCTGGGATAAAGCCAAAGGAAATCTCTCAAAAGATAGCAACTCTTTCTGGGGGCAATCAGCAAAAGGTTTTGATTGCAAAGTGGTTATTTTCCCAGTCGATAGTGTTTATTCTGGATGAACCAACAAAGGGTCTGGATTTAGCATCAAAGGTTGAGGTATATAATATCATAAACGAACTTGCGCGAATTGGCTGTGCAATTATCTTTATCTCCTCTGAATTTTCAGAGCTAATTGGCATGTGTGATAGGATTCTTGTTTTGAGAGAGGGCAAAAAGGTGTATGAGTTTCCCAAGAAGGAAATGGACTATGATAAGATATTGAAAAGTGCAATGGGAATTGTGGAATAAAAAATTAAAAGACAATGAATAATATATAACATAAGAAAATTTAAAGGAAAATTTTAAAGCAATGCCATCGCCCAATTTTTTTAGAGGGTTAAAAAATGGACTTTTGATAGGTATTTTACTGTGGGTGGTTATAATCGTTTTGGTGAAGATTCTGTTTTAGTCTTTTGATATATTTTGAACATGAATTTGTAAATTACAATTCCCATCAAAGCTCCAATACCATCAATTAAAACATCAGTTGCTTTTGCCCCTCTTCCTGAAACAAATATTTGGTGTATTTCATCAGTTGCAGCATAAAGAAAGCAAAATATTAAAGAAAAGAAAAAGGCTTTGCAGCCTTTACTTCCTCTTATTACAAATGCATTGATAACCAATATACCTAAAACCAAATACACTATCACATGTGCATATTTTCTTATTACATCATTGAGCTTTTTTAATGCGTTTCTTCTTGATTCAATTTGAACGTTATGAATACTTACCTTTTGTGTTGCCTTAACAATTTGCTTTGTCACACTTTAGCTAAGCCTATTTGATTCTTTTGCAGGCTGGGAAGATAAAGCACAATTTATTTCTTCAAAATTGCATGATACCACTCATTACAATTTCGCCAAGTTTAGTATTAAAGATTATTACCCATTCTCCACCTCAAAAACCTCACCTTCCCAGTTTCTAAACACAACTTTGTCTTTGCCAAAGTACAGAAGATAATTTGGCATGATTGGGGTTTTGCCCTTCCCCTTTGGTGCGTTTATGATATATGTTGGCACTGCCATACCAGAGGTTCTGCCCCTTAAGCTTTCAATTATCTCCATCCCCTCTTCAATTGTCACCCAGAAATGTGATGTGCCTTTTACCCTTTTTGGATGAAAGATGTAATATGGCTTTACCCGGATCTTCAAAAGCTCCTGGTTTAGCTTTCTCACAACGTATTTGTCGTTATTGACTCCATTTAAAAGTACCATCTGGTTGCCAAGTGGCACACCGGCGTCTGCAAGCATCTCACATGCTCTTTTTGATTCTTTTGTAATCTCACGCGGGTGGTTAAAATGGGTGTTTATATAAACAGGATGATATTTTTTTATCATCTCAACAAGCTCTTTTGTAATTCTCTGGGGAAGAGTTACAGGTGCCCGTGTGCCAATTCGTATTATCTCAACATGAGGAATCTGCCGCAGTGACCTTAAAATCCACTCTAAAATTTCATCAGAAAGCATCAAAGCATCCCCGCCTGTAATCAGAACATCTCTTATATTTGGGTTTTGCTCAACATAGTCAACTGCCTCTTTGATGTCATCAAGCGATGCGTGAGTATCTGTCTCGCCAATCAGCCTTCTTCGCTGGCAGAACCTGCAAAACATTCCACATATGTTTGTAACCTTTATTATGAGCCTGTCTGGATAGCGCTGTGTGATAATCTTTGTCGGGGATGTGTGCTCTTCGTCCATTGGGTCAAGCTCACCTTTTTCAATGAGCTCTAAGCTGCTTGGTACCGATTGCTTTTTTACCGGGCAATCAGGGCTATCCGGGTCAATCAAAGAGAGATAATAAGGAGAGATTGCAAAACGATAAACCCTGACAACCTCTGCTATTTTCTCTGCCTCTTTCTCATCAAGATTCAAAAGTTCTTTTAGCTGCTTTGCATTTGTTATTCTATTTCTAAGCTGCCATTTGTAGTTTTTCCAGTCATTCTCTGTGCCACCAAGGTATGAAAGTATCTTTTTCTTCTGGTATTCAATCCTTTCCTCATCTTCTATGCCTGTTTTGATTGTGCTTCTTACATCTAAGTAGTCCTGAATTGCCTCTTTTAACTTTTCAAACCTTTCTCTGTTATTAATAACATCCAATTTTTCCATTTATCAAATACCTCCTTTCAAAATTTAACGCCCGGGTGTTTTATAAAAATAAAAGCAGCCAAACTCCATAACCCCGGAATCTGGCTGCTTTGAAATCAAAGGCAAAAAAGCGCCTCCTTTTTTGGACAAAAAGGCACAAAAACTCTTTTGCCTCCCCTTTCAAAGCTTCCGAGGTTAGCTGACGGGTTCGGGCCGAAAGGGTTAGCCCTACAGAAGCTTTTTGCTTCTGATTCACCCCAGTAAAAATTGGTTCCCCCGTATCCCAGGTCTTTTCCCTGGGAATTCAGCTTTTTAAAAGGAGTGCTAAGATTTTATATTTATTTTCATATTTTTGGTCTTTACTTTTTATAAATATCCCCTCTTGGGCCGATCTCATAGATGTAAACTGTAAGCTGCTCTTTCTCCACCTTATATATTATCCTCAAATCGCCTTCTTTGTATCTATAAAAACCTTCTAATTTGCCATGTAATGGTTTAATTTTAGAGGAGGAAAACGAGTTTTGTGATAATTCTTCTTCTAAAATATTCGCAATCCTCTTTTTGATATTTTGGGGTAACCTCTGCAGATATTTATATGCATTTTTGGAAAGTATTATGTCGAATTTGTCGGATGTTCCCATTTAATACTGCCACCCGATTTAAACTCTTCCTCTGCTTCTTTCAATCTATCCATAAGCTCATCATCAAGACAGATTTCAGCTGTTTCTGCCCATTCAACTAATATATCTTTCAATCTTGCAGAGAGTAAATCAAAAGGTATATCCTTTAAAGCATCTAATAAAGAAATAGTAAAAGAGAGGAGATTTTCCCTTGTTTCAGTTTCTAAATATTTTTTAATTAACTCTATTTTTGCTTCCATATTTGGCACGTCTGATTCTGCAATGTGTATTTTCGCTTTTTTTCTTGAAATCAATTTTATACACCTCAAAAAACTAAAATTAAACTCTTTTAATTTTAATTATACCATATTTAAAGCTACATTAACAATCCTCTCCAAAATATGTAGTTTTCAATCCAAAACCATCCTGTCAATATCTTGCATCGCACAATTTTTCATGGTATCATTGAAGTATGATTTTCAATGTAAAGCTTAGCTCGTGTTTAAAAACGAATAGGGGGTTAATTGACTTGGTTGATATTTTACTTATAACAATTCTGCTTCTTGTCTTTATATTGCCTTTTATTTTTCGAAAGATTGAACACAATCTGGAGCTATTTTTGCTTGTAATGGGTATAATTGCAACAGTTGTTTCCAAAACTCTGTCGTTGCATCTTCTAAAAGATGTATTTAGCAATTATCTTCTCTATCTTGTGACAGCGGTTGTTCTTGTAATGGGTTTTGTGTTTAACCTCACTGTCAGCAAATTTATATCTGTAATAAATTCTATTCTGGGTAAAATTAGAATAGAGATTTTTGTATCTATTGTAATTTTGGTTCTCGGGCTTATATCAAGCATCATAACTGCAATTGTTGCCACACTTATACTGGTGGAAATAATTCACCTTTTGCCACTTAAACACAAAACAAAGGTCAAAATAGCAGTAATAGGATGCTTTTCTATAGGATTTGGTGCAGCCTTAACACCGGTTGGAGAACCACTTTCCACAATTGTGGTAAGTTCGTTAAATGCCAGCTTTTTGTACTTATTTGAGATTCTCGGTGTTTATATAATACCCACCATAGTTATCCTCTCACTTTTGAGCTACTTTATTTTGCTTTATGAGAGAAAAAGAGGATATATTCTTGTACCTGTTGAAGAGCTTCTGACAGAAGAAGAAGCTATCTTGAAGGCTGAGGAGAGGGCTATTTTAGAACTTGAAGCAAGAAAGGACGTAGCAGTGAGGGCCGGAAAAATTTTTATGTTCATCATTGCACTTGAACTATTGGGCAATGGTTTTAAACCTTTTATTGATAAATATGTTGTTAACCTGGGAGATAAACTTCTGTTCTGGATAAACGTTATCTCAGCAGCCCTTGACAATGCAACTGTGGCAGCCGCCGAGATCACACCAGGTCTTGCAGAAAGCCAAGTAAAAGCCATACTTTTGAGCCTTCTTGCAAGCGGTGGTATTTTGATTCAGGGCAACATTCCAAATATAATTGCATCAAGCAAGCTGGAAATCAAAAGCAAAGAATGGGTACGGCTTGGTCTTCCGCTCGGAGTAATTTTGCTTTTTGTGTTTTATTTGATTCTTTTTGTGGTTTAGGCAAAAAATGCAAAAATATAGAGGCTGGTTTTTTCACCCAGCCTCTTTTTATATCCATCAGTTTCTGCCGTGGTGTCTGAAGCAATGCCCCTTCCCTTTGCCTTTCTGACATACAACCCTGTCCGAGTGGCATTCAGGACATTCGCATTTGTCCGACTCAAAGACTTTTCCGCAATTTAGGCAAACATAGCTGCAACTTCCAAAAACATAGTTGCCGCCTTCAATTCTTATGGCTTTGCCGTTTATCAGTGCATCTGCAACCTTTTTCCGTGCCTGTTCCAATATAAGCTGAAATGTCTGGCGCGAGATTTGCATCTTCTGTGCACATTCTTCCTGCATAAGTCCCAGCAAATCTTTGAGCCTTATTGCCTCAAGCTCCTCTATTTTAAGCAAAACTTCATCTTCTGCTTTATCAGATGGTGCAAAATACCTGAACTTTGGCAAAAACTCAACCCTTCTGCATCTTACAGGTCTTGGCAAATAAAAGTCCCCCTTTTTCAAAAATTTTATTAACAAAAAGGCAGGACTTTTCTCCTGCCCATCACTTTTAAGAAAATTCTGTTTATACTTTTTGTCTTAAAGCTATCTTTAGTCTTTCATTTAGATTATACCACAAATTTTTTTAAAGCCCATTTATTTTTCTAAAAACCGGTACTAAAAATCTCAAAAGTCTTTTCTATGCCTGTGCAAATGACCATGGAAATGTTCATGGGAACCATGTGAATGATGATGCATTCCTTCTTCTCTTTCATGAATTTCATCAGCAATTGCCAGATTTGATTTTAGCTCACCTTTTAACAGCTTTTCCACCGCTTCATCCGGAGAGCCCAGAACACCTATGAAGTACTTTATGCCAAGACTATCGAAAATATATCTTGCCCTCTCACCCATTGAACCTGCAATAACAACCTCTGCTCCTTTTTCTTTTACAAACTTTGCAAAAATACCCGCTCTGTGCTCCGGCATGTCAAAATATTCTTTGTTTACTACAGCACCATTTTCGACTGTATATATGCAAACTCTTTCACTTCCTCCAAAGTGCGGGCTTATTTTGTTACCCATTAGCATAACTGCTATTTTCACAAAACTCTTCCTCCTTCTTTTTCGAACTCAATGAATTTTTACTTTTGACAAGCAAGCAACTTTTGCAAACCCCGTGAAATTCGTACAGTATAAATTTTGAGTCAAAATCGTAAAGCTCTTTAATCTTTGTTTTTATCTTCTCAAGCGCTTTGTTGCTAAGCTTTAGCCAGAATATTCTATGACAAACATCACAAACAAAGAAGACCAAACTATAGCTCTCTTCTCGGTCACCAGTGCCGGCAATATATTTATCACCGGCAACGTCAAATACCACTATCAATCCTCTTTTCTCCAATCTGCTTATTCCTCTATATATAGTGCTCAAACTTGCTATATTTTTCAATTTTGTTATTAAATCTTCTTTTCTTATAATATTGTTATTTTCTTTTAAACTGTGAAGTATTATTTCACATATTTGATTATTTCTAAGCAGCCTTTTTTTATACACTTCCATATCATTTCACCATATTTTAAAATTGAAAATTATTCGGGGGGCATAAAATTTGGTTAAGAAAGCCCCCCTTAAAAGCAATTTTAGCTTCTACTCCTGCTTCTGATCATTTGAAAGAAGCTTGTCAATCAACTTTAACCTCTGCTCCAAAACCTGCTTCTCATACTCTAAAGCCTCTTTAGCAAAAGGAACATCGCTGGATTGATTAAAATACAGCCATTTGCAAACTCCAAGACCTCTGCCATAACCTCCACCAAAACCTCTGCCAGAGCCTCTTGCAAATCCTCTTCCTGCCCATGCAGGTCCAAAACCCCAAGGCATGTTTTTCACCTCCAGAACAATTTTTGATTTTTGTTATTGGCATATGCTAATTATAATTATACTCTGTTTTTGGCATATGTCAATAACTTTTTTGAAAAAAATTTTGCCCCGTGTACTCACAGGGGCACTCAAGCTACCAAAAAAAAGCCAAGATTTGCAGTTTAAAAAAATTTAAAGCTATCTTAAAAAAGCCACTTCATAAGCTTTTTAGTCCTTTTCAATCTCCTTTTTCAAAACCTCCAAACAGGAATCCAGATACAGATTTCTTGCCTTCTCAATTTCGCCCTCATCACAGAGTTTGGTAAGTTCTGGGTCTACTGGAACCCTGCCCAGGATTTTTAAATTCAAATCCTTAGCTATGCTTTCCAATTTGCTTTTACCAAAGATTTCAATCTCTTTGCCGCAATGAGGACATATTGCGTAGCTCATATTCTCAACAATTCCCACAATTGGTATATCCATTTGTTTTGCCATGTTGTAGGCTTTTTTGACTATCAAAGATACAAGGTCCTGAGGTGATGTTACAATTATTATTCCATCAATCGGGATTGACTGAAAAACTGTCAGAACAACATCACCTGTGCCGGGTGGCATGTCAATCAAAAGATAATCCAGTACACCCCATCCAACCTCTGTCCAGAACTGTTCTATTGTTTTTGCAATGAGTGGCCCTCTCCAGATAACAGGTGCATCCTCTTTATTTAAAAGCAGGTTCATTGACATTATTCTTATATCATTGTGAGTTCTAACCGGATAAATTGCTTTTGAGTCAGAATCAACTTTTGCACCATTTACCCCGAAAATCTTCGGAATGGATAGACCTGTAATGTCAGCATCAAACACTCCGACCTCAAACCCTTCTCTTCTCAAACCTACAGCCAAAAGGGAGGTAACAAGGCTTTTGCCAACCCCGCCTTTGCCACTGACAACCGCGTAAATCTTTTTAACATCGGTAAACTCATTTTTGGCAATGGGATGCATCACATTTTCTCTCAACTCAAATCTCTCCTTACAGTAAAGTTTCCCTTTGCCCTTTTATTTTATATTCATTTCTGGCATATGTCAATAATCAGGATTGAATTTATGGTTTTTATTTACCTTATAATGGGTATAAATATACTTAGAATTTATATTAGAATGTGGTGAAGAATTAAAAATGAAAAATCATGATAGAGACCTAAACTGCAAAGCTAACAATTACGCATTTAAAATTGCAATAATCTATGCAGCTGTTAGTATTTTGTGGATTATTGCCTCTGACTATGCTTTGAATTTTATATCAACCAGCACCAAACTTTATTCCATTCTTTCAATGTTAAAAGGCGCTTTCTTTGTAACAATCACAGCAAGTCTTTTGTACATTCTCATTCGCAACAAGCTCTACACACTGTATGTATCCGAAAATAGGCTGCAAAATGCTCTTGATAATCTGCAAAAAACCAATGATGAGCTTGCCCAGACAAAGGAAAAGCTAATTGTTCAATACAAAAAGCTTGTAAAGAATCAGGAAAAAGTCAGAGAGCTTGCATATTTTGACACTTTAACAGGTCTTCCCAACAGGAATCATTTTCTGCTCATGCTTGAAAAGTTCATAAAAGAAGCTGCCTTTAAAGGGCAGCAGCTTGCTCTTATCTATATTGATATTGATAATTTTGGAAAAATCAACAACACACTTGGTCATGAAACGGGTGATATTGTCCTGCGAGAAATTGCAAACAGGCTAAAACAAACAATAGGCGAAAATGGCTTTGTTGCTCGTATCACAGGCGATGAATTTGCCATTATTCTTTACAACTTTATTGATTTGAACATACTTAACTATTTTATCTACAAAATTTTTGACTCATTTTCCAGACCATGGGATGTTATGGACTATGATTTTTACATCACACCGAGCATGGGGATTTCTATTTACCCATCAGACGGTAGCGATGCCATGACACTTCTTAAAAACGCAGACAAAGCGCTTTTGAGTGCAAAAGAAAAAGGGAAGAATACATACTGTTTTTACAGTTTGCAAATGGATGAAATTTTGCAAAAGCGATTTGAGTTTGAACAAAGCCTGAAAAAAGCTGTTGAGAACGAAGAGTTTGTTCTGTATTATCAGCCAATAATCAATTTGAACAATATGAAAATAGCCGGCGCAGAAGCACTCATCAGGTGGATACACCCCGAAAAAGGTTTTATTCCACCTCTTGAGTTTATCCCCATTGCCGAGCAAACAGGGCTTATTTCTCAGATAGGTAAGTGGGTGGTAAAAAGAGCTCTTTTTGACCTTGGCCACTTCATGCAAACTCTAAATGGAAATTTCTATGTCTCTGTAAATGTTTCTCTCAGAGAATTTTCAAGCGCAAGCTTTGTTGAGTCTATTCTTTCATCTATTGACAATTTCAAAGTAGAACCTTCCTCACTTGGAATAGAAATTACAGAGTCTGTTGCAATGGTTGACCCGCAAAATACAATTGATATACTGAATAGCCTGAAGAAAAACCGGATCAAAATCCTGCTGGACGATTTTGGAACAGGTTATTCATCTTTGAACTACTTAAAGCAGCTACCCATTGATGTTGTCAAGATTGACAGAAGTTTTATACAAAACATGACAGACGACCAGAAAGAGCAAAAAATAGCAAAAAGTCTTATTGACCTTTCTCATATTCTGGAGCTGAAAGTTGTTGCTGAAGGAATAGAAAATGAAAAACAGGCCGAGCTTTTAAAAAGCTTCATGTGCGACTTTGGCCAGGGTTATCTGTTTGGAAAGCCTATGCCAAAGGAAGAGTTCTTGGAGCTTGCAAAAAAATTTTGAAAGTACAAACCAATCCTGATATAGTGAACTACCATCCACCTGTAGAGGTGGAGGCTTCGCGAGAAGTTTGGTAGCATTTTAAGCTACCCTTATTCTCACAGGATGGTTCACACACCCGCTACTGATTATTTGCTTTATCGCAGACTCACCAGCTACCTTCAAAAGTATGTTTATCGCTCCATTTATATCTGCATTCAATACATTCCCACATTTCTTGCATACATACAAGCCCCTGTGCTTTCTGTTACTCTTGTCAACCACCCCACATCTGCTGCACCTCTGTGATGTGTAGCTTCCCTCTACCTCTATATACTCTATACCATATAACCTGCACTTTGCTTCTAATTTTCCCTTAAACCTCTTGTATGGGATTCCCACAAAGTTCTGATTGTTCACCTTCCCCAGTTCTATCTCCTTCTTTATCTCTTTCATATTACCCACAACAACTACTCCTATTTTATTTTCCAGACAGTGCTTAACTACAACGTTTACAGCCTGATTTAAAAAGTTATCAACTATATGCTGTCTTTTTAAAGAAACTTGAGCAAGTTTTGAACCATATTTGATTCCCTGTTTGGAGTATACACTCTGCAGTCTTGCTTTTTCCTTGTTGTACCATCGGTTGACTGATTTCAAAAACCTGCCCTCTATCAAAAAGGCAGTCCCAATGGTATCCGTAAGCGCTGCAAAGTTGTTTAAACCAAGGTCTATTGCCAAAATCCTGCTTCTGTCAAGCTTACAATCCTGCTCTTTTTCCTCATACACATACTCAATCTCAAACCATTTCCCATGGTATCTCGAGATTATCCTGACTTCCTTAATCTTTTTGCCTGCAATGTTTTTTGGCAAATCAAAATATAAGTATCTTACCCCAAATTCCTTTGAAAAACTTCTGCCAAGACTAAGTCTCACTTTTCTGTCTTCTACTTTTAACTGGTCTTTTGGGAAAACTATCTGATACATTCCTTCCTTGGGCAGATACTTTGGCATTAAAACTCTCTATTTTATCTTTCCTTCTTTTTTGGCTTTCAAAAGGTTCAAAAAAGATTTAAAAGATTCATCCACCGAAATAAGTGTCTGCTGGGCAACCTGTGATGGCAAAAGTCTGTAGTTTTCGTTGCCTTTTGCAATGTGATATACACTTTCATATCGCAGGTGTTCATGGGTTTGAAAATAGTGCTGTCTTATATGATACAGGGCATAGTTGTACAGGTTTTTTGAAAAGTGACAGAGCTTTCGCAAAAGTTTGTATGTTTTCTTATCACATCTTATATGATTTTTTTGTGTTTTGTACATTTAACATCACCCAGAAATATTTTACCACATTTTTAGCAATTCATCTCCATCTTGTAGAAGATGGAGTCTTCTTACTATGCTTTAGATAAAATGAAAAAAGAGATGACCATATACAAAGAAAAAGACACAACAACTTTTGCCAATTTGATATACAGAACGGGAGTGAGCCTTCTTGGTAGATTCTAATTATCTTTAATATAAAGCCACATTATGATGGCATCATCGGGTGGATTTGTATAGTAGTTTTTGCGAAGCCCTGCTTCTTCAAATCCAAATCTTTTGTAAAGCGAGATTGCAGGGATGTTTTTGCTTCTCACTTCAAGTGTGAGGGCAACCATGCCGTTTTCCTTTGCATAGCAAAGCAGGGCAGAAAGAAGCGCTCTGCCAATGCCCTGTTTTCGCTTTTGTGGATGCACTGCGATGTTTGTTATATGCCCCTCATCTATTATGTGGTACATCCCCGCAAAGCCCCACACTTTTGAGTCCTCTTCGTAGACAAAATAGATGGCATTTTCGTTCTCCATCTCTGCCAAGAAACTTTCTCTGCTCCACGGCACAGAAAAAGAAAGCTTTTCTATCTCATAAACACTGTCAATATCCTCTTCTGTCATGCGCCTTACAATACCTTTTAAGGTCATTTCATTTCCCTTCTGCATAGGATTTTTTTAAGTACAGCGGAACAAGATCAAAGTGAGAAAGTATCTTTCCTTTTTCTGCAAGCCTTTTTGCTAAAATAGCCACATTTGAAGCTTTTTGATACTGCAAAAACTTTGGTGCAATTCTAAAAGGTGAAAAGTCATACACATCCAGCCCCTCACCAAGAAGAACAGGGTTGTATTTTTCAGCAATTTCTCTTGCCATTTCAATATACATGATTGAAGTCTGCTCATATGTCACAATCTCTCCATTTTCAAATCTGAAAACCCCTGCAAACACCTTCTGGGATTTTGCATCTAAAATCGGCATCAAAAAATCCGATGACAAATAAAAATTGTAGCAAAGCGCTTCCAGAGTGTTTACAGCAGCGCAGGGTTTGCTGAGTGCAAGGCAAAACCCTTTTATGGTTGAAACACCAATTCTCAGCCCTGTGAATGAACCGGGACCTGTTGATGCTGCAAACAGGTCTATGTCAGAGATATCAATCGAAGCATTTTTAAGGACTGTGTCTATAAGGTCAATTAACATAACAGAGTGAACAAGCTTTGTGTTGAGAGTTATCTCTGAGATAATCTTCCCCTCGTCAAGTACGCAGACGCTTGCAACTCTTCCCGATGTCTCAATCGCCAGAATCTTCATCTTTTTCAACCACATCCTCTATCTTTTTGTATTCTTCCCCTATGCCCTCTATGATAATTTTTCGAACATCTTCATCCATCTTCTGAATTGTAATCTTCAAGCACTCCAAAGGGTAGAGCCTCTTCAGCCTGTCCGCCCACTCTATCAAAGTCACACCTTCGCCGCTGTAAAAATACTCCTCATATCCTATATCTTCAAGCTCATCCTCTTCTACCCTGTATATGTCAAAGTGATACACCGGGATTGTTCCTTCATAAATGTGGAATATGGTAAATGTTGGGCTTGAGATATCATCTACCATGAAAGCTTTAGCAATGCCCCTTGCTATTGCCGTTTTGCCACTGCCAAGATCCCCGTGCAATGTCACAATTGCACCTTTAAAAAGGTTTTTACCTATTTTGTAGCCAATTGAAAGTGTTTCTTCGTATGAATATGAAATTAGCTCCTTCATCGCAGCAAAACATCCTTTTTTACAAAAATTTTTGTGTTAGAATTTTAAGCTCACAGGTCTATTTTTTGTAGACAACCTTCCCATTTACAATCACCCACTCAACCTGGTGGGTAGTTGACTTACTCCTTTGTTATCCATTGTGTGAATCCTGGCGTTTTTGATAAGAAGCTCCATCTTAAGCAAATCACCCTTTTCTGCCTTTTTCTACTTTGCTGCATTCATAAGATATGTCAGGTCAAATTTGGGTTTTAGTGCAAGGTGCGCATCCACACTCTTTTCAAAAAGATACACTTTCCCATAGTCTTTTGTCAATACATACACCTCTTCAAACCCGCTCGACTTTACAAGCTTTAGATACTCGTCTGTATCTTTTACATCTTTTACCTTTTCCAAGAACTCCGGTCTTATCCCAAGGTCAAAGTCAACCGACGTAATTCCCCCCGAGAGCCTGTCAAAAGTTATATTTAGCTTTCCTGCCATAACCAGAGCACCACCAATATAAAACCTGTATGAGATGGTGTGTTCTTTCTGGCTGTCAAAAGTATACATTTTAGCTGTGACAAACTTTCCCAGCAGGGTTTGCACAAGCTGCTCTGCTCTGTCGTTCAAAACCTTTGTTTCTATTTTTTTAATATTGTCGGATGGCTTCAGGTTTGCTTTCATTTTGAGTACATTTCCAAACCTGTCAGCAGATATTTCAACACTGCCGTACAAGCCATCTTTTTTGTATGAATATCCACCGGAGGGTTCAACCCTGAATTCAGATGCCGAAAATGCCAGCCTTCTCTGGTCGGATGAAAGAATATTCAGAATTTTGCCAAATTTTAGTTTGACATATTCAACCGACGCCTTCTTTTTAACATACTCAACATAGCTGTTGAACTCCTTGATGTTTAATCTATTCGGGCTTAAATTGATATCCGGAAAGACCTTGCCTTCTGCATAGTCAAAGTAAAGGTCTTTTAAAGAGAGAATGTTGTTCAAAGTAGTGTACTTCAAAAAAGAATCGCTGCTGATTGCAGGCACAACCTTTATACTCTTTAAAATCCTATCCTCTTCATTCCCTTTTCTGCTGCCAGATTGAAAGTTTATATTTGAAAACCAGTTTATACTATATTCCAAAAGCTCCCCATTGTCCCTGTTGAAAACAACCACTGCCTCATTTGACAGTACCTTTTTATCCCCTTCAACACGGTAAAAGTTGCAGATGTATCTGTCTTTTGTCTGCGTGACAAAAAGGTCAACATTTCCCTTTGTGTACGGTGCAAGCCTGTAAAGAAGCCTGAATGCTTTTGATTTTACATCATTGAATGAAAAGCTGTTCACAGCATCTGACGGCACATACTTTTTAAAGTAAACAACCGAGCGGTTCTCTTTCATATAGATTTCATACTTCGACTTTTCATCTTCAAAAAGGTACTTGTACATGAAAGTCTCATCAGGAAGCTTTTCAAGCCTGATATCACTTTCAACAAGATGAGCCGCTTTTAGCCCAAAAAGTTCTTTTACAAAGCTTATATTGTCCTGCTGGGGCGGAACATTTTTTGCTGTCAGGCACTTTACAAGGAGAATAATAAATAAGATTCCAAATGTCAAAACTGCAATGCTTATCCACAGCCTTTTTGTGTATATCTTTATCTTTTTCATAATTATGCGGTTTTTAAAACCTTCCCTCGCTTTTTCAAAAGCCGATTTATTACTTTAATTGTATCATTTTGTATTCTCCCCTTCAATATATGCAAATGCATTGTGGTTATGAATGCTCTCTATGCTCTCAACAAAAACCCTGTACCACTTGATGCGATCATCAGCGCTGATTTTAACCACAACCTCGCGCAAAAGGTCTTCAACAAACCTGGGGTTCTGGTAGGCACGCTCTGTGACCCATTTCTCATCAGGTCTTTTCAGTATGGAATACAGCGGGCATGAGGCAGAAGATTCTGCTATCTCAACAAGCTCTTCAATCCACATAAACCGCTTCATTTTAACCTCAATTGTCACATACGCTCTCTGGTTGTGAGCACCATACTCAGAAATCTCTTTTGAGCACGGGCACAGTGTATGAACAGGGACTATCACACCCACTTTTAAATCAAACTTTTCAGCTTTTTCAGCTTCAAAATAGCAGTCAACTTTCAAAGGTGCGAGCGTGCCTGTCACAGGTGTTCTTTTGTTTATAAAATATGGAAAGTCAAAGCGAACATAGGCTTTTTGAGAGTCAAGTTTTTCCTTTATCCTGTCAAGAAGTCTTTCTATCTCCTTTGGTCCTACAATATTCAGCTCATCTATTGCTTCAATAAATCGCGACATATGGGTGCCTCTCATATCCCCTTTTAGCTCTGCTGCTGCTGTGATCTTTGCAATGGTTGTCTGTGTCCTGTTTTCCCTGTCCATCACAACAATTGGCCAGTTTAAGTCCTTTATCCCAACTTTTTGAATGCTGATGCCGCGAAAGTCCTTCTGGCTCTGAACATCAATCATCATCTTCACCCCTGTAAATAGCGCCACTGTCTTCTGTTTCCCAGACTTCAATCTCATAAAGAGCACAGTTTTGTGCTTTGATTTTATCATACAGCCTTTGCCAGATCCACTTTGCAATGTTTTCTGCTGTTGGATTTTCGATTATGTCATTTAGATATGCATGGTCTAAAATAGCTATTATCTCTTTTTGGACAATGTCTTTTAAAAGTGCAAAGTCCATCACCATGTCCTGGTCATCCAGTTTCCCTTTGACTGTGACAGCAAGCCTGTATGTGTGCCCGTGCAGCTTTTCGCACTTTCCGTGGTATTTTGTGAGGTTGTGCGCAGCATCAAACTTGAAGATTTTTTTTAAAAGCATGGCAGAATCGCTCCTTTTTGAAAAAATGTAAAATTTAAAGAGGCTGCTTAAAAACTGCCACAGCCTCTTTTTATTTTTGAGTTTTAAGAGGAAAATACTTTTATAAACTCTTCTGGTGTTATTATTCTAATTTCTTTACTATACATTTCTTTATCACGAGTAATTAAGTAATCTGCATGTATCTTAAGAGCACAAGTAATTTGTAATGCATCCTCTAAGTCTTTATAGTCACTTTTTAATGATTTTATTATATCACTTTTTAATATGCTTACGATATCTACTTTTTTGAATATTATCAGAAGTAAATTTCTAATTTTGTCAACTTTCATTGTTTTTTTAGCAACATAAAAGATGTCAGTCACACTATTTGCAGTCACATATGCCTTTATATCTTCCCTTAGTGTTATAATTTCAAACATTTTTTCAGCAGTATCTTTAAAAGGTTCTCTACCTAATATCCAATCTAAAACAACGTTTGTATCAATAACAACCTTAATCACTACCTAAAATTCTCTCCTCTCTTAGTGCATCTGCATCCATATTAAGTTCCTTTGCAATTCCTGTTAATTCTTTAATAGCTTTTAAAATTTCTTTTGTATTGTCTGATCTTTTCTTCTTTCTCTTTATCGGGACAATTCTGGCAATTTTTCTGCCATCTTTTTGTAGTATTATTTCTTCTTTTTCTATAATTTTCATATATTTATCAATGTCAGAAATTATTTCTCTGGCATCTAATATCATTTTAAACACCTCACTTTGATATAAAGCAAAAACTCTTCTAAATACAATTATATCACAAATTCGCTTACTTCTTCACAGCTTGCGTTAAAACAGAATTCCCTGCTAAGTCCCTGACATTTGGTGAGATGTTAACTATGCTTCCCTGCGGCAGCGGGTTTGTAAATGTTATTTCAACCACTCTGTTATCCGGCGATTTTGTAAAGCCTGTTATACTTCCGCCTGCAACGCAGGAGAAGTTCTGGGAAGTAAGTGTTGCCGGGTCCATTGGCTCTGAAAATGTAAGCTTTACCTTTCTTGTATCAGTTGTGGAAAACTCGGCTGAGACATCAGGTGCCACTCTTTCTGTCACATGGTCGACAACCTGAGCTTTTGAAGCAGCAGCCGGGTTGCCATTTAAGTCTACAATCAAATCAGGTCTTTTTATCTCAACAGAAATTGACCTGTCAACAATCCCTGGCTTTTTGACTTTTATATAAAGCACACCGTTTTGTGTATAGGCTGTATAATCGGTATCGGGCAAAAGGGTTATGCTGCCGTCTTTGAGCTCAATTCCTGCTGCCAGAATTGTACTGTTTATCCCCGGCAAAGCCATGATGGGCTCATCAAACGCAACAACTATGGTATCAGAGTTTTGACCTGTGCCAGCAGATATAGATAGCTGCTGCGATGAAATTCTGTCTTTAAGTTTTATATTCGGATAAAAGTTCACATCTAAGGTAGGCGGAATAGTTAGTACCTGATCAAACTGGTCTTTTATACCTGAACCTGTTGTATAGATCTTTAGCTCCTCGGGTTCCTGGCCCGTGTCATTTGTATCGGCTCTGGCATCTGATGTTAGCGAAACTGCTGTTTTTAATGTGACCATCTTTTTATCAGGACTAATTACATAGCTTACAATTCCAAGGCTTATAATTTTGTCATTATCAGGATTGCCATTGAGGCTGGTTGTGCTCTGGGCATTTCTGAACATTATCGAAGCCGGGTCAAACGATGCAAATATATAGTCATTCAGTGCCTTTATCTGGATTGTGTTTTTGTCAATTGCCAAAACCTCAATGTCCTGCGGTGATACACCTTTGAAGTTGGCAAGAATCAAATACGGCATTGCAATTGTTGCATTGGCTAAGAAATTCCCTGCTGTGTCGGTCAAAGTAGGTGCTGCAAGCCTGTCAACAACACCGCCAGCAGATGACCACTTTCCAGGTGTTCTGTCGTCAGCACCCGGGACAATAATTGTCACCCTGTTTGCCGAAGGCGATATATAATCAACTTTAGCACCCCTGATGCTTGAGATAGGTATTGTTGCAGTACCATTTCCTATAAAGTAATTGCTCAGGTTTTTCAATTTCTCAACATCCATTGTCTCTGAGAAGAAGATGTCTATTTTATCATTGTCAGAAGCAGAGTCATACTTTGCAATTGCAGCTGTGATTGTCGGCGGCAGTGTATCCTTTGCATCAAAAGATAAAGCAGCGTCATCCATTACATTTTCCCTTACAGACACATCTGCAATACCACTGATTTTTAAGATGTATGACCCACCGTTAACTTTTTCAAGAGAGCTGAATTCAACCAAATATGTTGAATAGTCATTTTCTTTTAATTGAGATACACTTTTTGCAACTTGATCCAAAATTGTTTGTCCATCAGAGGACAGAAGCTTGAAAGAAGATACCCTGTCCTTTGCATTGACATTTTCTGAAAATGTAACCTTTACGATATTTCCATCTAAAACCTCAACAGATTTCACCGAAGGCTTTGTTGTATCATCACTTGCTTTTGAGGAAACTATAGTCCACTCTGTAGTTTTGTTCCCAAGTAAGTCCTCGACGTTTCTGTACCTTACCTCAAAAGATACAAGCGCTCTGACATCGAGTTTTAAAGCAGGGTTTAATGCAATGTCAACTGTCTTCCCATCTGAGAGCAGGGTTATCTTTGCACCAATTGCATGGTTTGTGCTGTCCGATGCCTGATACACTTCATACTCTCCTGTTGGAGTGCTGCCATCAATTGTCCTTATCTCCTCGTCAAATACAAGCTGCAGCCTATTATTTGCAAGCAAGTTCAAAGCAACATGCTTTGGTGCTGTTCTGTCAAGAGTTGTTGTAAATGTGGTTGTATAATATACCATTTTATAACCTGCAAAATCTTTGGCATCAGAAATCTCTATTGTGTGGCTGCCATCTGAAAGCGGTGTGTAGTTTTCAATCTCGATTGCATTCTCTTCATACTTCGGTGTCACTTTAGCATAAAGGTAGTTTCCATCAACCTTTATTGTCGCACCTGCAGAAGCTATATCACACACCTTAAAACTTCCATTTGAACTGCTATCCACCGGCTCATTGAATATGACTTTAAATTTTTTGCTGTTGATAACCTTAAAATCAACCACTTTGGGCTGAATGGTATCCATACATGATACCTCTTTTGTGACGCTAAAGCTCTGCCCGGTTTCCGACATGAGGTTTGAAATTACAATTCTAACCCTGTCACCCTGATTTAGCTTGTTTTGGAAGACTATGCTTACCGTCCTGAAATCCTGTGATACTGCAAATTTTGCTGTTGAATCTTCCTTGTCGTTGACATATACCTTGATTGGCAATGAATCAATCTGGCTTTGAGAAATTGCCTTTGTGAATTTTATGTCTATCTTTTTAAGGTTTTCTGCCTTTATATCCTCACTTAGACCAAATGGAATCACCTTTGATGTAAATTTCAATGCAGTTGTTTGTCCTTTATAAATAAATGTGTATTCTTTCCCTTCCTGCTGAGTAGCAGTCTTTATCTCAACAACCTTTTTTGTTGAGTCGGCAAATCTGACATCCAGGACAGAAAGGCCACTGTCAAATGCAAAACTTGACCTATCAAGTGTTTTTAGTTCTCTGTCGAATGTGATTTTTACGGTTGTACTGTCTATAGCTTCAATTGAAACAGGTTTTGCTTCTTTCAGGGACTGGTTCAAAAATGCATTGTATAAAATCACAGCTGTCTGGCCGCGTGTTGCAAGCTTCCCTGTTTCAATCTCTGCTTCTATGCCAGAATAAATGCCCAGATCATATGCTTTTCTGATGTAGTTTAAAGGATATTTCCCTTTCAGCTCGTTTTCCTTTATACCAAGCGATCTTATGACAATTGCAGTAAGCTCCTCCATTTTAAGATACTGGTCAGGTTTAAATGTTCCATCAGGATATCCTGTTATAAGCCCTATATTTCTACAAGCTTCTATGTAGCCAAGCGCCCAGTGTGAAGAAGCAACATCTTTGAATGATGATTTTTTCTGGTTTGCATAAAAATCTGCCAGAGGCTTTTTGCCAAGAAGAATTATCATCATTTTTGCAATTTCTGACCTTTTTAAAGGCCTGTCAAGATTGAGATTCCCCTTTGTATCTCCTGTCATAACACCTTTTTGTTTTAACACCTGTGCTGCCTGTTCATAAGCCTGGGTGTTTGCTGCTATGCCAGCAAAAGCAGCCATGTTGATTGTAAAGCAAACTAAAATGAAAAAAATAGCTAATTTTTTCAATACTTTGCGCATCTCTTTTTTCTCTCCTTATAAAATTGGTTTGAAAAATTATAAAATAATCTATTGAGAATATTATATCACCTTTATTGGAAATTGTTTAGCAATTTTTTATCCAGAGCAAAAAGATAATTTTCATATTTTTCAACACTTATTTGACTTTTTCACTGCTCTAAAAATTTGAGGTTTTCTGTTACTTCTTCTGTAATGAGTCAAAAGTTTGTGGTATAATTATTGCAGAGAAAAGTTTGTATTGTGAACAAGGGTGGTTGTAAATTGGAAACAAGCTTTCCCAACAAATATGAGTATTACACCTACGAAGAATTTTTGACTCTCCAAAAAGAGGAAACCCGATTTAAAATTGAATATGACAATGGCTTTATCTTTTCTATGGCCCCTGCTCATCCAAACCATGATAGGGTAAAGAACAAAATCGCAATGGCTTTTATAAATCACCTGGGATTTGGTGGCATGTGCGAAGTTTTTACAAGCGATGTTGCTGTTGTGTTTGAAAATCAAAATGAAATTTATGAATTTCAGCCAGATGTAATGATATGCTGCAACACCAAACTTTTTCATGGACCCAAATACAGGGGAATTCCCCGCTTGGTTGTTGAAATACTATCATATTCTACAGAGCACCGTGACAGAACAATCAAACTTTCTGTTTATGAGAAATTTCAAGTACCTGAATACTGGATAGTTGATATTTCAAATGAGTGCATTGAAGTTTACGGTAATAACATCAATGGTAGGTACTGCTCTATTAATAAATACAGGAAAGGTATGAGAATAAAGGTATTTGACAATCTTATTTTGGATGTTGATGAAATATTTTGTGTGATAAGATAATTACAAAACAAGGGACTGTGCCAAAAAATTGAGGCAAGTCCCTTTAATTTATCTTTACCTTCAATTTTTTCTTTTAAATCAAAGGTTACCTCTGATAAAGCATAAAAAAGATAGACATTCAAGTATATCTATCCAGCTGATTGACAATGAAACCAAACAAAAAAGGCGGACTAAATTAAATACCCACCCTTGGTTATAAAAAACCAGAAAAAATTGAGCATATATAAAAACAAGCTATTGAACAAGGTTGAAAAGCATCCCTTTTAATTTATTCTCTTCATCTGTTTAAACTTCTATTTTTACAAAACCATTGTCTTCCAAAAACTTAATGACTTCACCTATTTTTTCCTCAGTATATTTACTTCCTTTTAACCTTTTCACTTTTTCTATAATTTCTCTTTTATTTAGTTCATTCATACCCTGAATTTTTAGTTGATTTATCACATAGTCCACTGTTGCAACTAATTCCAATTCATAAGCGTTAAAGCTCGACAAGTTTTTTATTAAATCTTTAATCTCTTTTGATTCTATTGTTTCTATAATATTGCTAAAGTATTTTTCATCATTAGATAGTTCTACAGGAATTATTTCATGAGTATATCCATCTTTTGGATCAATCTTTACCAAACCATTCATTTCTAATCTGTGTATATCATATTCTAACTGGCTACTGTACGGTCCATAATAGTGGATTGAAAAATTATAGTTGAGGTTTAAGCCCTTTCTCTGCAACAAATAAACCACTTTTTGCAAAAATTTCTTACCAACCTTGTTGCCGGTACATGAGCAATGGTCAGTTAACTCTTTTATCAAATACCACAATATCAGGTCTTTATTTTCTTTCATGAGGTAGCTACCCCCTTGTCTTCCTAATTTTAATGTTTCATTTTGTTAAATATTCCATTTACTATCTTTTCTGCCTCTTTTCTTTTATCCTCAGTAACATATATCCTTTTTATATTTATTGGTTCAGTCATCTTTTTTATAACCTCTGAAGCAATGCTTATAGACATCACTTCTCTGTTTTTCTCGTCTATTATAGGGATTGCTTTTTCGCTATCAAGTTCATATTTTACAGGTATCTGATGAATCATTTTGTCTGCTGAATCAAAAAGCAAGTTCTCTTCGCCAACTTTTTGTTTGAGTTCGTTTTTGACAATGTTATAGATAGATTCTTGATCTTTGTTAGCATGTGGTGGTGTTTCATAAATACAGCTCATTATCTTTCTCTTTAAAAGTCTTTCTGCACATTCATTTTCCTTGCTCTTTTCTCTGATAAGTTTACTGATTGTTACATCGTCATATTGTAAAAATTCATTAATATCTCTGGGATATTTACCCTCTTTCAAAGTAGACTTCAAAAAAGAGAAAAGCATATTATCCAAGAACCTTCGGGTTTTGTGAAAGTAAACCTGTGTAAACATAAAATATCGTGCTAAAACAAATTCTTCAAAAGCGTGCATTCCGCCTTTTTCAACAGCAAGATGAAGTATGCCTTCATCATTCTTCCAAATGGTAAGAGTATTTATTAACCTCTCCAGATCAAATTTTCCATAGCTTACACCACAGTAAAGCGAATCTCGTAAAAGATAATCCATCTTGTCACAGTCTAATTCACTGTCCATAAACTTTCTTAAAAACATGAAATCAGGATTTTCTATATTTTCACCTTTGTATATAGAACAAATCAGCTCAGGAGTAATATCATAGTCTTCACCGTAGAGTTTTTTTAATCTCTCTCCAATTTCATAAATGTAATCTTTTATCTCTGTTTGAGTTGCTATCATGCAACTGTAATCTTCATGTTTCAAATCATCCGGAAAAAGCTCTTCTGTAGCGTGGGAAAAGGGAGCATGTCCGATATCATGAATTAAAGCTATAAGTCTCAATATCTGAGTATACCATTCTTTTCGAGGAATATCAAAAATATTTGTCTTCTCAACAACTGTCCTGAAAGCTTTTGTAACAAGATGCATAACGCCCAATGAATGTCCAAATCTTGAATGTTCTGCTCCATGATAGACGTAATGGGAAAATGCCAGTTGTTTTATATTTCTTAATCTCTGAAATGGATAGGAATCTATGATTTTCAGCTCTAAATCATTAACCTGAATAAAACCATGAACTGGATCTCTGAATTCATAGATTTCATTTGCACTCATTTTGCCTCTCCACTATCAAAATAGTTTGCCTGAATATTTTTTACAAAGCATAATTTTTGGCAACAAAAGAAAATATGTTCTTCATTTTTATTATAATAAATTGAATAAATTTTTTCAAACATAATTTTTATGTACATAGTGTCAAGAGTTTGTAAAAAATATTTCATATGGTAATTTGTAGTAATTACAAAATGTATTTTAAAAAATTTAAAAATAACCGTATACAGATATCAATCCGATATGTTTATTTGGCTTTAGAAAATGTGAGAAAAAGGATACAAGAAGAATTAGAAAGTAATTTTGTATAGTCTTTTGAAAGGAGCAGGAAATTATTATCGAAGGCTTACGAAGAACTTGAAACTGTGTTAAGAGAAGAATTAGAGGTAATGTTTTGCTGCAGCCAAGATTTGAGAAAAGCCCATCAGCTCAAAGAAGCATTTAAGAAAGTGTTAAAGAGAAGTAAATTCAGAAGAAGCAAGACTTGTATTAAAAAAGTGGATAGAGAGTAGAAGAAGCGAAGTGGACTTTCTGAATTTATGAGATGTGTAAGAGTTTTTAGAAGCTGGTTTTTTGGAAACAGTAAAATGCATTTTTTTGTTCGGCATACAAATAGTACGACTGATGGTTTTAATAACAAAATAAAGGTTACCTAAGAGGATGGATTTGGATACAGGAATTTTGAAAGATTCAGGAAGAAGATTTTGTACAGTTGTGGTAGATAAATTGAAAAAGCTGAATATTTAAAAACCCACTATATGAGTGGGCGAGAGTGGTATTAGTTTTTTAGATTTTATTACCTATAATATACACTAATAACATTTAATGCATGCTTGAAAAAGCTAAAAAGGTGGGCATTCAGAATAACCACCCCACTACTTGACAAAGAGCCAAAAAAACAAGGGACTGTGCCAGAAAATTGTGGCAAGTCCCTTTTAGTTATTGAGCCAGTTAAAAGTCACTTTTTACGGTTTTACCATATTTACCACCCTGCCATCATACCCCAGGATGAGATACACTCTCTGACCAACTTTGAATGTGTCTGCCAGAAGCACAGACGGGTCAAAATCCTCGCTCACCTCATACGTCCTGTCCACAAGCTTTCCTGATGTCGGGTCAAATACAGTTGCAACAATAAATCTTGGCGTTAGTCTTGTTGGCTGGTAGCTTTTGATATAACCTTCAACCTTATTATCTACAACAAGTATGAACTTGTTGCCACCCCAGATGTCTGTCACAGCATATACAACATCATTTTTCTGGATGTAGCTGTAATCAACAACATCCCCATCTTTTATAACTTTACTGCTACCACTTATATCCAGATCACCTGCTTTCAAAGTCAGGTAGGTTTGCTCATCTGCAAGATATGGTTTGCTGTATACCGGGTCAAATATAACACAGTAGTCATATTTGCCCTGCTTCTGTGCTGACATCCCAAACACAAGCGATGTGTTCCTTACAATCTTTTGCAGCGCCGTTTGATAATCTATCTTTGCACCATTGTAATAGTAGGTTATGTTCTGTGGCAGGTTCATATCAACCTGTGTTCCGCCCTTATCAACTGTTACTTTGCTCCCAAGTGCGTATACAACTGTCATGCCATCGGTTGAGTTAAACTTTTTGTACACATATGTTATATTGTTACTTGAGTCAACATAAAGCCCATACTTTGCGCCAAGCTCCAAGCTTGTGTTCTGACTCGATGGCAAGCTCAAAATACCCCTGTCTGTCAGAACTTCATCCTCTGCAAGACCTTTTGTTACCTTGCTTGTGCCCATCACAATAACTTCCATGTATGTTCCGTATTCATCATAGTATGGGTCCTGGATGATTGCGTACTCATAAGAACTTCCTGACTGGTTGTAACCAAAATATATCTTCTGCCCCATCTTGAGAATGCTCTTTAGCTGGTCATAACTTACTTTGTTTCCATTATAGTAATACGTGGGTTTTTGTGGAAGGAACATGGTGTTCTCAGTGCTGCCTTTTTTGAGCTTCACATTTGTATCGCTCACAACCGCTGTGATCTCTGCCTGTTCGCTATTATTGAGCTTTTTCACAACCTTTGTGATTGTATCATTTTTGATATACACACCATACTTTGCTCCAACAGAAAGCTTTCCTGCAGATCTTCCCACAACATATATGCCCCTGTCTGTCAGAACCTCACCTGTTGCAAGCTTGCTTGACGAAATGCTATCAGCCATCACTATCACTTCTGCATATGTGCCATACTCAGAAGAATATGGATCCTGGATTACAACATATTCGCATGTCCTGCCATCCTTTGCATAGCCAAAGTAGATTTTCTGCCCTGCTTTTAGCACATTTTTGAGTTCTGTATAGTTCATCTTTGCTCCATTGTAATAGTAAGCTGGCTTTTGAGGCAAAATCAAATTCTCCTGCCCCTGAGCACCCTTTAGCTTGACGTTGGTATCGCTTATAACATCTGTTACCTCATACTGCAAAGTAGCATTCAGCTTCTTTATAACAAGCGTTATTTTATCGTCTTTAACATAAAACCCATACTTTGCTCCTATCTCAAGCTTTGTATCTTCAGATGGAAGGTAGTATATGCCCTTGTCGGTAAGCACCTGGTTGTTCTCAAGGCTTGAATTTAAAAGTGCATTTTGCAAAACTATTGCCTCAATGTAGTTTCCGTACTCACTGCCGTATGGGTCCTGAATAACATATGCCATAACCCTGCCTGTGTCTATGTCTTTTGATACATAGAGTATCTGACCTTCTTTTAAAATGTTTGGCAGATTCTCATAGCTCTGCTTCGTCCCCTGATAGTAATACAAAGGCTTACTGCTTAGCTGAATCTTCTGTGTTTTGTCATCTTGAACAGCATTAAGTGTATAATTATCTATATTTTTGATGGTAAACTTATCAGATGTCCACACTTTCTGAGAAACTGCTGTAATTGTGTCATTCTTTATATACACTCCATACTTTGTACCTATTTCAAGGCTATCAGGTTTTATAGAAGGTGCAACAAAGTATATTCCCCTGTCTGTCTGAACCTGATTTGGATCCAGTGCCGATGATGTTTTGTAAGTTGCCAGAACCAGCAGCTCATCATAGTTTCCATAAACTTCTGGTGAATATATGTCTTTGATTACAATACAGTCCACTTTGCTTCTATCCTCAGAATATATAAAGCTTATCTTCTGGTTTGGTTTTAGAACATTTTCTATTGCATCGTAGCTTTGTTTTGAGCCATTGTAATAGTATGTTGCTGAAGATGGCAAAGTTATTGACTTTGTCTTTCCACTTTCTTTGTAATATACAGTCTTTCCATCAACCTTTGTGCTGATAATCTGAAAAGAATCAGTTTCAACTCCAAACACCTTTGTGATTTTGCTGCCATCAACCTGAAGCATATACCTTTTTCCAGCTTCCAGCTGGGCTTTTGTTGTGTTCACAAGCACACCGCTATCTGTCAGAACCTCATTCGAAAGAAGCTTTGAAGATGTCTTTCCAGTATCAAGCACAACATACGATTTGTAAAGCCCAACATACTCAGAAAATTTTATACCACTGCTACTCTGGTTTGATGCTGTGACTAAACTTGAAGCTGACTGGCTGCCCTGCGCTTGACTCCCACCAGTTTTGACCTCAGTGTCAAGAAGCCTTGATAGCATCAAGGCAAGAGCCCAGCGCGGAACCTTTTGAGAAGCTGAAAGGTTTATTCCTTTTATAAGTCCAAGTTCAGATGCCCTGTCGATATAGCTTTGTGGCCAGATGCCAGAGAGGTCTGAGTCAGAATACCCGAGCATTCTAACAATAGCAGTTGTCGCCTGTGCAAAGGTTAGTGGGCCGTTGGGATTAAATTTGCCGTCTGCCATTGGTGTCATGTATTTTTTCTTCACAGCCCAGTTGACAAATCCACACAGGGCTGTGTTTGGTTTTATGTCGGGATACTGCGAATAACCTTTTAACAGGTTTGCTTCATCCTCTGCGTTTGAAATCCTGACAATTGCAGCTGCAAATTCACCGCGTGTTACACTGGCACCTGGCTTGAAATAGTCCCTGTAAACAAGAATTCCAAGCTTATTTAGCTTTTCTACAGCCTGCTTGTAACTTGCATTTGATGGAATGTCCCTGTATGCAGCAAAAGCAGAAAAAACACCGGTGCTGACAATCACAAAACAAAGCATCACGAAAGCTGTTATCAACTTTTTTCTCATCTTTCAAATCCCTCCAAGGTTTTATTCATATCTTAAAGCTTCAATTGGATTCAGTCTGGACGCCTTTGAAGCCGGGAACAGCCCAAAGACTATCCCAATCGCAAGTGAAATGGTAAATGCTAAAATTGCCCATGGTACAGAGAATATTGCCGTTGCAACATTTAGCTTTGAGAACAAATTAATTGTCACATACCCCAAAATAATCCCAATTATTCCTCCAAGCCCTGTCACAACAGATGCCTCTATTAAAAACTGAACAAGAATATTTCTTCTCTTTGCGCCAATTGCTTTTCTGATTCCTATTTCTCTTGTTCTCTCAGTCACAGATACAAGCATGATATTCATGATTCCAATTCCACCAACAATTAGTGAGATTGCGGCAATTCCTGCAAGCATGAGTGTAAGTGTTTGCGTTACGCTGTTTAAGGTGTCAAGGAGCTGGGCTGTGTTAAATACCCTGTATGCAGTTGTGTCGTTGTAGATTTTGTACAGAAAATTATTCAGGTAGTTCATAACAGTGTCACTTTTGTTTCCGTCTGTGATTTTTATCGCAAAGTTTCGGATGATCGCGTTTCGTGTGAGTCTTTGCGCAACAGTCACCGGCACTATCACCTGGTCGTCGTCTGACTGCTCCTGTGAATTTGCACGCTCCTCCAAAACACCAACAACCGTGAATATCTGCCCGTTTATCTTTAACTTTTTTCCTATTGGATTTTCACCATTGAACAAATCTTTCACAATGTAAGTGCCAACAAGCGCAACTTTTTGACGATAGTCCACATCAATAGGCAATATAAACCTTCCACTGCTGACATTTACATCTCTGACTGTGCTGTAGTCCGCAGTTGTCCCGATAAGAGTGGTGTCATGTGTGGTTGTTCCATACTTCAGTGTAACAGAGCTTGACACAGTCGGTGCAATTGCTTCTATATCATCTGCATGCTGGTCGGCAAACTGCTGAAGTTCCTCAAATGTGACATTTCTGTTGCTGTTTCTTCCTGTTATGTTTATCTGTATTAGATTTGTCCCAAGCCTCTGAAGCCTGTCTGTTATGCTTTTTGTACTCCCCTGCGCAAGTCCAACAACTGCAATTACCGCCCAGATACCTATGATAACACCAAGCATTGTCAAAAAGGACCTCAGCTTATTTGAAAGTATACTTTTTATTGCCATTCTAAAAGCTAAAATAAACTGTGCCACCTGTCAGCTCACCTCCCTGTCTTCTATTATCTGACCATCCTGAATTCTCACAATCCTTTTTGCCTGAGTGGCTATATTATTGTCATGCGTGATCAAAACAATTGTGCTGCCCTGTACATGAAGTTCCTTGAATATTTGTATTATTTCAGCACCTGACTTTGAATCCAGGTTTCCTGTTGGCTCATCTGCAAGAATTATTGCCGGGTTTGTGACAAGCGCCCTTGCAATTGCAACCCTCTGCTGCTGCCCGCCAGACAGCTGCCTTGGTCTGTGATGCATTCTTTGCTCCAAGCCAACCCTTGCCAAGGCTTCCTTTGCAAGCCTGTGCCTTGCCGATGCAGGCATGCCTTTGTAAATCAGAGGAAGTTCAACATTTTCAAGCGCTGTGAGCTGTGGAATTAAGTTAAAACTCTGAAACACAAAACCTATCTTGCTGTTTCGAATCTCGGCAAGCTGATTGTCATTCAGCCTGCTAACCTCATGACCATCCAGTATATATGTGCCAGATGTAGGTGTGTCAAGACAGCCTATTATGTTCATCAGGGTTGATTTTCCTGAACCGGATGGTCCCACTATGGCAACAAACTCGTGAGGGTTGATTTTTAAGCTAACACCGTTTAAAGCATACACTTCGCTATCGCCCATTTTGTAAATTTTGTATATGTCTATAAGTTCAATCATAGCAAGCTTTCACCTTCTTTTTTATCTTTGTGTAGAACTGCCCTGATTACCGGTTGAATTTCTGTTTGTTGTACCGCTGCCTCCTGAACTCTGGTTCTGTCTGAACTGCCTGTATTGTCTGAACTCGCCCGGCATTCCACCACCCGGGGCGCCAAATCCGCCCATTATATTAAATCCTTGCTGAGTTTGCGTCTGTGTGCTTGTTGAGCCTGTTGAAAGTGGTGGCAGCACAACAATATCCCCTTCGCTAAGACCACTTACAATTTCAATATAAGAATCATTGTTGATTCCAACCTCAACAGGTCGTAAAACTGCGCCCTTGTAATAGCTGTTGTTAAGAAGGCTTGCCATTCTTCTTGCTCGCTGCTGTGAAAAGCTGCCTGCAGTTTGGCTGTTTTGTGACCATGAACCTCTTGTTTGGCTGTTTGACCACTGCTGTGCATTCTGTGTGCTGCCACCTTCCTGCTGCCATCTTTGTCGCCAGCTTTGTGAGCCCTGGCTTTGCTGACTGCTTTCAAAGCCTCCCTGCGGGAAAAATCCACCGGTCTCTCCTTCTTGAGAGCCATTTTGTTCAGATGATTTTACAAACACAAAGTACCTGTTACCAAATTTCTGCACAGCTTCAAGCGGTACCATCAACACATTCTGTTTCTGGTTTACAATTATCTCTGCGTTTGCATTCATGCCAATCTTGAGATCTTTTGGATTGTCAATCGAGATTGTAACAGAATATGTTGTAACACCGTTTTGTGTTGTACCTTCAAGCGGGATTTTAGCAACTTTTCCTGTCAGCGGGTTTGTCTGGGTGTCTGTCAGTGCATCAACTGTTATATTTACTTTTTGCCCTACTTTTATTTTAGCAATATCAAGTTCATCTATGTCAACCTTGAATACCAAATTTTTGTCGTCAAATATGGTTGCAAGCACTTCTCCTGCTTTTATGTTATCACCTTTTTTGAAGTTGATATTCGTCACAACTCCGTCAAATGGAGCTTTGATGTAGTAGTTTTCCAAATTGTCCTCTGCCTCTTTCAGCTGCTGTTGCAAGTTTTTAAGCTGTGTCTGATAGTTCTTGAGCTGTTTTGACAGGTCATCGTTTGAAAGCTTCAGTAGCAGCGCACCTTTTTCAACAAACTGGTTGTTTTTTGCAAAAATCTCTTCAACCTCACCATCAACCTTTGCTTTGACATTTTCTTTGTTTACATACTCCATTGCTGCATCCTGTGTGCTAAGATACACATCATTTCCTGCCTTTATCTCGGCACTTGCTTTCATGCCTTCCTGCAGAGCACCTGGATTTGAGATTGTTATCTCAACATCAAAAACCCTGCCACCGTATTCATTTGTGTAAGTTATGTTCCCAAGATAGCTAACTGTACCCTGGACTGACTGGGATATGTCTGGAATATAAACAACTGCTGGCGTGCCTATTTTGACTTTGCCAAAAAGAGCTGCTGAAAATGGCAATGTGACTTTCAGCTTTGATGTATCTATTATTGTGAGTAAATTTGAGCCTTTTGCGACCCTGTCACCTTCTGATAGGTTGAGGTTTTTTACATACCCGGAAATCGGTGCCGTGACATTGAGGTTTTTGATGCTATCTTCAACATCCAAAATTGACGACTGGACATCGTCTATCTGGCTTTTGATTGAGTCTATCTTATCCTTTGCATCCTGGTTTTCAAGCTCAAAAATTACATCTCCTTTTTTAACCCTGTCGCCATCGTTAAAGTTGACCTTTGTAATGTTTGAGCTGACAGTAGATGTTAAATCTACACTTTGAGCTGACTCAATCGGACCGGAGCCTGTAACGCTAACTGTGATATCTCCCCTGGTTACCCTTGCAGTCCGCTGCTGAATGGTCTGATTTTGATTTTTTCTTACCTGGACAAACCTGTATACCCCAAACCCTGCTCCTGCCAGAATTGCAACAATTGCTATGGATATTACAACTTTCTTTAAAGCCTTGCTTTTTAAGCTGAACTTTAACTTAGAAGTTTTTAGAGGCTTTACTTTCTCTGCCATATGCACACCCTTCCTTTCGCTTTTTTACTGTGTTATTTTGAACTGTTCTGGTTATATGTTCCCATTACCATAATCCTTTTTGCAGTTGTCTTTTTACTGTCAGAATACCAGATGTACACTATGTTGTTTGCTTTTAAATCCTTTACTGCCAGCTTCTTTTCTGTCATCTGACCGTTTTGAAAATTTCTTGTTACAATTTCTGTTGATTTTGAAATTGCTACTGTCTTTGTTTGATTTGATAGTTTCAAATTCATCATGCCTCTTCTAAACCCGCCCTGTGGCGGCTGAGGATTTGTTCTTTGCTGGGCTTGATTGTTTGATGTGTTCTGTGGTGGCTGTGGCCTTTCGATTGTTGCAACCACTACCGTGATTTTGCCTGACTCAACTTTTTTAATAATGCCTATCAGCTCCGGCGTCTGATACGGGTCGTATGTGCCCTGGACAAGTATTTTTGAGATGGTTTTCTTTTTGCTATCTGCATACCAGATGTACAGGATATTGTTTGTCTTTAAGTCCTTTGTTGATAGCTTCTTTTCAACCACCTGACCGTTTTGAAATGATCTTGTTACAATTGTTGTCTTGTTTGAAACTGTAATTGTTTGTGTCTTGCCTGTCAGCTCAATTCGACCTCTTCCAAAACCTCTGCCATCGCTCTGGGATGAGAGCTTTGCAATGTAGATTGTGATTTTGCTGCCAGATAAGCTTTTTACAACATCAATTAAATCTGACTGTGAATTTTGTGAGCTATTGGATTGGGCATGTGATATATCCCATGGTAAGACTAACATTGCAAAAATAAAAGTAAATACAAGTATGAAGCTTATGCAGGCTTTCAGTAATTTGAATATTTTCATACTTTACTTTAGCCTTATTCATGAAAATTTTTCCTCTTTAAAAATTTATGAATAAATTTTTAAATTTCTATAAACAAATTTTAATGAAATGTGAAAATCTAGGGGAATGTAAAAGTAGACCTAAATAGCCTCTATAACTGGTAGTGCATAGCAAAGATAATTATTTGCTTAATTAGATATACATTTTATTCAATTATGTGGTTAATACACAACGATACATCTAATGTTTTGGATACTTCTGGTATGAGCCATTATCGTCTCTAAATGTTGAATTTTTAAGTTATTATTTACATTACATATATAAAATTTATTTTATGTAATTTTATTTTGTTGATATTTTTGCATGATTTAATTATATTTTTAGTAACAAAGTGTATTTAAAATCTTACACATTGAAAGGAGATGATTTCTGTTGAAAAAGTATATGTTTTTGGTATCAACTCTCTTTCTCCTTGTGTCAGTTTATGGGCTTGCTTCAACCAAGCCAGATTACAGGCAGCTTTATGAAAATCTTCTAAAGCAGTACAACAACTTAAAGTCTGAAAATGCAAACCTCAAAAAGCAAATTTCCTCACTGCAAAGCCAGGTAAAATTATTAAATCAAAAGCTTGCAAACATGCCAAAGGAATATGAATACGACCTTGTAAAAGATGATATTACCATTTCAGAAAAGCTTCCATTCCTGAGTTACAAAGGACGTAGATATGTTCATTTTGAATCGATCATTACTACATTTCTGAATATAACAAAAAAGGATTACGTTTTTGATGACAAATCTAAACAGGTTAAAATAATGTCCTCGTTCAAAAAAAAGGAGGGCACATGGCTGACCGACCTCAGTGCTTCACCCATTGGGATGTATACTTCATTTGGTTTTAATGATGAAAATATTACTGTAAACTATCAAAAGTTTTTCAAAAACATCTGGTGGAAGCACTGGACAAATGGTGCAAAATTTAGCCTTTCATACAAGATTGACGGAAAGTTTAAAAAATTCAGCTGCTGGCTCGTCATTGCTGATTGCTCAACCAGCGGCTCAAAAGGTGTGGTCAGGATATTTGGTGATGATAGACTTATTGGCGAATACAAAATTGAGCTGAACAAAAAACCTGTATATGCTGAAGTAACTGTTGAAAATGTAAACACATTAACACTGCAATTTGAACGAATAACCGCTAATGACATGGGTGATACTTGCATCTGTGTGGGCGATCCGCTTCTTTTGCCTTAATCCTCAGATTTTTGACTTTTTATTTAAATATCTTTCTGTTACTAATATTCTTCTTTTTTAGTGTAATACTTCTATTACTTGTAGCTATATGATCTGTTATGTATATCTTTTTAAAAGCAATACAAATTTCCTATCAAATTGATCAGTATTTATAAATTAACTATCCTTAAAACACTCTTTGTCAAGCAGTAAAGTGGATTTTCTGAATGTTTCCCATTCTTAACTTTTTCAATTATGCGTTAAATGTTATAAACACTTATTTTGGTAATACAATCTTAAAAAACAATACCATATGCAATCACTTATATATATTAATTTCACTTTAATTCTAATTCATTTGGTAAAAAATAATATTCTTAGATTTTAAAAGTTCAGTGATATAATTATACTTATCATACTTAAGCACTTATTCTGGATGCTTCCCTTCTCTTTTTGAGTGTTTTCTGTCATAAAACAGTTTCTATTATAGCAGGCATTCAGAATAAGCGCTATATTTTTTCCTTTTTCCCCCACCCCAATATTTATTATAGAGCCTATTTATTATAGAGCCCAAAATAAAAAGAGGGTGAGTATTCAACTCACCCTCTTTTTGTTATCTACAATTACTTCCATGTAGCTGTTACACTTGTCTGTCCAAGCTCGTTTGAAGCACCATCTTTTACTCTGTAAGATCCATTGTAATGTGGTATATAATCAACTTTGATTGCACTGTATCTCTTGTCACCATTAAACTTGAAAACAATATTGTTCTGACCAACTGTTATATCATCTGGTTGTGTCAACGCCCCACCGATATAAACCTTGAACTGATCAAGCACATTGCCAACAGTAATATTTTCACTGAAGTTTACAGTTACATATGTCTGATTAGCTGTAGTATTGAATACTGCTTCTACTGAGGAAATTGTTGGTGCAATCTTATCAGCAACTGTAAATGGACCAACTGCTGAACCGTTATTAAGTGATCTTCCAAGCAAATCTTTTGTTACAGAGTTAGCCTTTACTGAAACAGTAACTGGATTACCATCCCTCTTAGCATCAGCGCCTACAGCAGTTGCCAGATTAAGCTCAACTGCTTTCTCATCGCCCAGCCACTTTGCATAAAGTATGTCTATTGTACTTGATCCAGCTTTAACTTCAAAATCGCCACCGTAAATTGTATACTCATTTATAGGACCTGTTAGGTAAACTTTAATCTTATTTGTTGAAACAGCCTCAGGCAATTTATTTGCATCAACTGTGACTATAGCAGCACCAGCATTGACAAAATTGGAACCATTCTTTAGCACTGCGGTTGTAAGTTTGTTACCATTTGTGTCAGCAACACCCATTATTTGCAGATATGTCATGCTTGCAAATTCGCTGTCTTTCACAACCAGCTTTACTGTTTTGCCGTTGGAAAGTAAAGTTGCTGAAGCTCCGCTGAAGTCCCTTGTTACATATGTGCTATCCAGGTACTTATAATTTGCAACAGCATTAGCACTTGCCGCATTCAATGTTTTGTCAAATGTTATATAAAGTTCTGTCGTGTCACCGGCAACATCATTGTAAACAATAGGTGCAACAACACTTGGTGGTGTTGTATCACTTAAGGTTGCTGTTACAGTCTGTGGTAAGCTTGCATTTTTGAGAGGTGATGCATCTTCAACACCACTTACCACAACTGTCACAACACCCGCCGGCAGCGGTGAAGCAACCGTAACTTTTAAGGTGTTCTTAATCTGGTTACCACTGTCATCTGTATCCCATGTAATAGCACTGATTACTCTTTGATTTCCGTCCTTATCTTTCACAACTATTTTGTTATCCGACACACTTGGTACTCTTACATCTTCACTGAATGTTATCTTTACTGTAGTTGAATCAGCCACATTGACAGATTTAATGGTTGGTCTTTCTGTATCTATTGTAGGAACAATGTACTTGTTAAATGTAGCCGTTTGTCCTGCATAATCACCCACTTGAAGTGAAACACTAGCACCAGATACTGGTATGCAGCTTGTAATGTCATCGCCAAGTGAGATTGTTACTACATTACCATCAATTGATGTTCCTGTAACTGTTCCATTTGATAGTGAGATGCTTACAATATTCTGTATAGCTTTGCTGAATTCAAATTTGATCTGGGTCATTGTTGCACTTACATTCTTTAGCTCAATTGGTGATTTATCTTCAGCAACATTGAAGCTTACTCTAGGATTAACAACAGTATTTCCTGCAATATCCGTTACGCCTGCAACACTGAGAGTATTGCTGCCAACATTAAGTGGAGTATACAGGTACAACACAATAACATTCGGATCAATTGAGCTGTCCTCTGCAAACCCTTTTACTTGTTTTACAAGATACATACCATTGACTGTGTAATTTGATGAAGTACCATAATTTTTAACAGGCTCACTGAATTCAATCTGAATCTTCTGTGGATTGATAGCTGTTACTTTTGCAATTGAAGGTGCCTGTGCATCAACAACCGGTCCTATTTCTGCTGTATAATCTGCTTTCAATCCCAATCCTGTTTTCAAGGTAACTTTTACTTTGTCCTGGTTCGCCAAATCATCTTTCAAGTTTAATGTAACAACCTTCTTGTCTTCACTAAGTTTAACAGCGCCAATGTTTTTAACTGCATCTCCAACTTTAATCTCATAGTTATTTGTATCCTGTGCATAAACATCCTTTACATCTCTGTTGAATGTTACAACAACCTGTTTCAGGTTTGGAACTTCAACTTTTACAACTTGAAGTTGAACCGGTACAGCTACAAAAGTCTTACCTGTATCATTGCCCTTGTAATAAAGCTTATAAGTAGCTCCTTCTGTCTGTGCTGCTGTCTTCAATACAAGCTTTCCTGCACCAAAGTCTGATGCCTGAGAATCAATCAATGTCACAGCAACTGTCTTTGTCTCATCAGATGCATCCTTGATCTCAAAGTCAAGAGGAATTACATCTCCATCTTCAAGTGTTGCTGCTTCATCTCCAAGATATGCATCAACATAAACCTCAATTGTGTCATTTGCAACCGGCTTTACGTCTTTCACAACTATTGTCTTTTCTGGCTGGAAGAATGCATTTGCAAATGCTACCGCTGCTTGGCCTCTGATTACAACATCACCAATTCCAACTTCATCTTCGATTCCATTGAAAAATCCAAGTTCAAGAGCTTTTCTTACATAGTTCAAAGGCCACTTTCCTGCTGCCGGGCTTTCGCCTTTTGCAGCAACAAGCATCTTGCAAAGCTCTTCAAACTTAACCGGTTTGTCTGGTTTGAATGTTCCATTCGGATACCCATTTACAATGCCGAGGTCCTTTCCTGCCTCAACATATGCAAATGCCCAGTGATCTTGTGAAACATCTGTGAATGATGGTTCTACATCCTTGTAGTTTTCGACGACATCTTCCTGACCTGTTGCTCTGATAATCATTGCAAGGATTTCTGCTCTTGTGAGTGACTTGTTAAGCATCAGGTCACCCTGCTCATTACCTTTTAAGATACCCTTTTCCTGAAGAACCTTTGCTGCCTGCTCATACACAGAACCTGTCTCTTCTGTTGTTGCTTCGTCCTGTGCAAACGCAGGAGCAATAATTGAGAGGGCAAAAAGCATTACTGTTACAATAGCGATGAGTCTTTTAAATCTTTTCATAACTACTCACCAAACCTCCCTGTGTTATTTTTTAGTGAGAGGATAGTCTTTTTACTACCCTCTCACTTACAGCTAACATTTTATCAACTCATATTCTCAAAGTCAAGATAACTTCTCAATCTGTAACCAAACTGTAAAATTGGTGAAATAATTTTGCAAAAGCTTTTAAAACTCTTTTATACCTTGAAGGTGCTCATAGCATCTTTCAGGTCCTGTGCAAGCTTATTCAAGCTCTCTGCCATGGCCCTGAGCTCTTCTATTGCTGCAAGCTGCTCCTCGGTTGATGCAGAAACCTCTTCAGACGATGCTGCTGTTTGCTGCGAGATTGCAGAAATATTTTCAATGCTCTGGATGATAACATCCTTTTCTCTGTCAATTGCAGAAATTGACTCAGTAATGTTCTCAATCCCTTCTACAAGTTCATCCATTGCACCTTTTATATTTGAAAATGCAGAAGCAACATTTTCAACCGCTTCATTTTGCTGATCAATGACATTTTCTACCCTGTCTGCAACCTCCTGTGCAGTTTTTGTTTGATTTACAATTTTCTTTATCATCTCCTCAACTTCTCTTGTTGACTCTTTTGACTGGTCGGCAAGCTTTCGAATCTCCTGGGCAACAACCGCAAAGCCACGTCCAGCTTCCCCTGCCTTTGCAGCCTCAATGGATGCATTTAATGCAAGAAGTTTTGTCTGCTCAGAGATGCTGCCCAAAACCTGAATAATCTTGCCTATAGACCTTGAATACTCTGCAAGCTGGTTAATTGTTTTAATCATTGTATCTGTTATATGCACTGTGTCATGCGTAACACTGTTGAGGGTTGCAACAGCATCAGTACCACTTGTTGAAAGCTGAGCAACATTTTGTGAAAGCGCCCTCATCTGTTCAGCAGAGCTGACAATTGTCTCTATCCTCTCACCAAACTTTGAAACTGTCTGAGCAACGTTTGTCGCCTCTCTTGCCTGATTGGAGGCACCCTCTGCTATTTCAGAAATGGCTTTTGCAACCTCATTGGACGCAGTAGCCGTCTCTGAGGCAACCGTTGCAAGGGTTGAAATAGCCCCTGTAACCTCGCCACTTAAGCTCACACCTTTTTCTACCAGAGACTTTATATTTTTTGCCATATTGTTAAAGCTGTGAGCAAGAAGCCCTATCTCATCATCCCTTTTGATATCCAGTGTAACAGTCAGGTCGCCTTTTTCAGCGATGGCAAAGATGTTTGTCACTTTTTCTAAATCTCTTACAATCCTCAGTGCAAAGTAAATACCAACTGCAAGCGCTGCTATAGTGAACAAAACTGTGAGAACTATAATCAAAATTTCAAGTTTTCGCGCTGAAGAAACAAGCTGAGAAATTGGAATCATCCCAACTATAGTCCAGCCTGTGTCGGGAACCTGTGAGTATGTAATCAAAAATGGTTTGCCACTGAAAATAGAATCAAAAGCACCATCCGTTTTCTGGGCTGATTGCTGCTGCAAAATCTTTTTCACAAACTCGGTGTTTCTATCAGGCAAAGATTTAAAGCTATTTTCCCATTCAGATGGCAAAATGACATTTCCAGATGGGCTTACCGCAAGCATATATCCACCATTCTGGCTGATTTGAGTGTTTTGCAATGTTTCTTGCATCCATTGTTTCTTGATATCAAGAACCATAACACCAAGAGTTTCATTGGTTTGTATATCTCTAAAAGGCATACCTATAGAAAATGCATACTCAGGCATGTTGGCATTGTTTGACTTTGCTATGCTGTCAAACTCCTCTGAATGTGACTCAAAAAGTACAGGTGCGCCAGCTTCTATTATCTTCTGATACCATGATGTCTTTTTTAATTTATCGTAGTTTATTTCAAACGGTAAAGAAGGAACAAATAAAGATCTCTCCTTATCAACAAAAATATAAACTCCTGCAATCATGTTGTCTGCAACAATTAAATTCTGTACCACCTTCAAAGCATCTGATTGCAAAGTAAACTTTTGAAATTCGTCCAGTGCTGCCTGTTTGGACTCGGAGTAAAGCCTCTGTACAAGCTCATTTGCCATCAGCTGTGTGCCATTGTTTTGAGCAGTCTTGAATGCAAGCTGAAAGTAGCTTGAAGTAGCAGTGGTTGCAGCAAGATATGACTTTTTACTCTCGTTTAACACTGAATTTACTGAAGTAGAGATTGAAATCACATCAATAATCAAAATGGGTATGACTAAAATAGAAATAATCAGCAGAGCAAATTTTTTGGCAAGTCGCCCGCCTTTGCTGAAACCTGGACGTTTAAATTTAAGAGATTGCTTTTTCTCTACATTTTTCTTTTCCCTTTTCACAAACAACCCCACCCTTTAAAAATTACTTCATTATTTTTGATTATACTCCAAATTACCTTTGTGCACAATATAATTGAAGAGTTTTTGCCTGAATAAAAATATAAATATTTCATGAGCAACTAAACATCATTAATATTTGTCTTCCGGGCAATTAGCAAAAACATCTCACTGCTGTCAATACTGCAAACAATTTTTAGCTTTGCATTCTGGCACATGTTTATGATCTTACTCATTGGTGGCAGAAAGTGACTTTTTACAGGCTCTGGAAGGTTTTTGTGAAGGCTATTTATTTTATCTCTTGACTCCGAATGTGCAATTGCAAGTCTGCCACCTTCTTTTAGCATCTGTGAAAACTTTTTTACTGCCATTTCCTTGTCCTGTATATGGGGAAAAACCGAGTAGCATATGATAGCGTCAAAGTGCTCCCTGAAAAAAAGCTCTGTTGCATCGCTGCAAACAAAATCTACATTTTCTATCCCTTTATACTTTTCTTTTGCCTTTTCAATCATCTTTTCTGAGATGTCAACACCAAGATAGCTTCCCTGCTGCCCGACAGATTTTAAAATGTATTCCACAAGAACTCCAGTTCCACATCCAACATCCAGAACCTTATCACCTATTTTTAGCTGGATTTTTTCTATAATTTTATTTAATTTTTCAGGAGCATGCCATACAATCTCATCCCACTTCTCTGCAAGCATATCAAAATATTCTTTTACATCCATGTTCATCTCCACCTTTTTTTATAAGCTATCATATTGAACAAACTCTGTGCAAAATACAAAAAAGCCCACAAAGGAAATGGTAATAAGGCTACTTCCCTTCGTGGGCTCTTTTTCATTTTATCATTTAAACAGAGTCAGCAGCACACCTGCTGCAACTGCAGAGCCGATAACCCCTGCCACGTTTGGACCCATTGCATGCATCAAAAGAAAGTTTGATGGGTTTTCCTTTTGCCCGACAACCTGAGAAACACGTGCTGCCATTGGAACAGCCGAAACACCTGCCGAACCAATCAGGGGGTTGATCTTTCCACCCGAGAGTTTGTACATTATCTTTCCAAATATAACACCGCCAACTGTTGCAAATATGAACGCCAGAAGTCCCAAAAAGATTATCGCAAGTGTTTTGGGATTCAAAAATCTCTCTGCACTTGCCGTTGCACCAACAGAAAGCCCCAGAAAGATTGTGATGATGTTGATCAGTGCATTCTGTGCAGTATCGGATAACCTCTCGACAACCCCGCATTCCCTGAAAAGATTCCCGAGCATGAGCATACCAATAAGTGGCGCAACAGACGGCAAAAGCAGCGACACAATTATTGTAACTGCCACAGGGAAAACAATTTTTTCAAGCTTTGAAACCTCTCGCAGCTGATCCATCCTGACCATCCGTTCCTGTTTTGTTGTCAAAAGCCTCATTATAGGCGGCTGAATAAGAGGAATCAAAGCCATATAGGAGTATGCTGCAATTGCAATCGCACCAAGAAGGTGCGGTGCAAGCTTGGTTGTGAGAAAGATTGCAGTTGGACCATCCGCACCACCAATTATGCCAATGGAAGCTGCCTCCTGCGGTGTAAAACCAATAAGCAGCGCAACCATGAATGCAAAGTATATTCCAAACTGGGCAGCAGCACCAAGAAAAAGACTGCTCGGTCTTGCAATCAGCGGACCAAAGTCTGTCATCGCTCCAACGCCAAGGAAAATGAGCGGCGGGTAGATTCCAAGCTTTACGCCCTGATACAGGTAATAAACAAGCCCGCCCTTATCATGGCTTGACAGAAAAGAAAACGGCAGGTTTGCAAGCATCATCCCGAACGCAATGGGCAAAAGCAAAAGCGGTTCAAATTTTTTGCCAATTGCAAGGTACATCAAAATGCATGATATACCAAGCATTATCGCCTGACCAGCAGTTATCTTCGCAAACCCAGATGCTGTGAGTATATCAGTAATTGCCTTTGCTATCATGCTGAAAAATTCCATCTATGCTTCTCCCCTTCTCCGGTTGTTACTTTAAGATTGCAAGAATATCACCGCTTGAAACCTGTGCACCTTTCGATACCAAAACCTTCTCTACCATGCCATCCTCGGGCACCATGATCTCATTTTCCATTTTCATTGCCTCCAGGATAAAAAGAACATCACCTTTTTTAGCCTTCTGCCCTTCTTTTATATTCACAGATAGTATCTTGCCGGGCATTGGTGCAGAAATTTTAATACCGCCTGCTATTTTCTGCTCAATATCATTTGCTGTCACTTTCTCTGGAGTCTCATTTACCTGCTTTGAACCATTGCCATTGCCAATCCTTTCCACTTCAACCTCAAATTTTTTACCGTTGACTGTTACAATATATTTCATCATTTAAAAAATCACCTTCCGCAAAATTGATTTTTATGATTTAATTTTTTTATTTTTCCATGTATTTAATAGACTTTATTCTCATTTCAGAAAGCGGAATATCACTATCAAACGAAATTGCAGCCAGAATTGCAGCAACCTCCTCATCATCCGCACCAAAAACCACTGCCTCACCTGATACAAAACCTGCTTTGTCAGGAGGCTTTACCTCTTCTGTCAGGTCCATATCAAAACTCAACTCGGCAGGCACATCAGTTTCTTTTTGATCTGCTTTTGAAATCTTTTGCAAAACCTTTGAAAGAAGGCTTATAATCAGGCTCAAAAGTGCCAGAACAGCAAAGACAATCAGCACACCAATAATAGTAACTTCAAACCCCAAGATGAGCCTTTCACCTATTGTGCTGTAGGCATAGTGCATATTCTCTCACCTTCTCAAAATTTTATGATCTCAAACCTTCAATTGTGTATTCAATCTTTCTTACTTCAGGCTTTTTCTTTCCTCTGTTTTTCAAAAACTCTTCGGCAACCTGCGGGAACAAAATATAAGATAGAACATCCTCATCAGTCTTTGCAAAGTCCTTAATCTTCTCTTTTGTTGTCTCAAAAATGGGCTCAAGTGTATCTGCAAACCTCACTTCAATGGGCTTTTCATCACCCAGTACTTTTTTTACAAGCTCGGGATTTATTCTGCCGGGTGGTCTTCCATACTCCCCTCTTATATACGCCTTGACTTCTTTGAGGATTACCCTGTATCTCTCACCGGCAAGGACGTTTGCAGCAGCCTGCGTGCCAACCATCTGACTCATTGGTGTCACAAGCGGCGGATACCCCAGATCCTCTCTGACTCTTGGCACCTCCATTAAAACCTCATCAAGCCTGTCCAATGCGTTTTGCTGCTTTAGCTGAGCAATGAGATTTGAGAGCATACCACCGGGTATCTGGTAAATGAGCGCATCTGTATCTGTTGAAAGAACAAAAGGATTCAAAGTTCCATTCTTGATGAACCTGTCTTTTACCGGCTTGAAAAAGTCGTTTATCTCTTTCAGTACCCTGCTGTTTAGCCCTGTGTCAAAGCCCATTTGCCTGAGTGCATAGTCCAGAGTCTCTGTTGGTGGCTGTGAAGTCCCACCTGAAAAGCTTGAGATTGCTGTGTCAATACCATCAACTCCGGCTTCAACTGCTTTTAAGTATGTCAGAATCCCAAGCCCTGTTGTGGAGTGTGTGTGAAGGAAAACTGGTACCTTTACGTTTTCTTTCAGCGCTTTTACAAGTTCGTAAGCCTCTTTGGGGCTCATGATCCCTGCCATGTCTTTTATGCAGATGGAGTGCACACCCATGCTCTCAAGATCTTTGCCAATCTTTATATACATCTCAAGGTTGTGAATTGGGCTTAGAGTGTACACAATTGTGCCCTGGGCGTGTCCACCTGCCTTGATTGTCTCATCAACTGCAACTTCAATGTTTCTAAGGTCATTTAAAGCATCAAATATCCTAATTATATCCATACCATTTTCAATAGATTTTTGGACAAACATTCTCACAACATCGTCCGGGTAATGCCTGTAGCCCAGAAGATTTTGCCCGCGAAGGAGCATCTGAAGCTTTGTATTTTTCACCTTTGACTTTATCTTTCTCAGGCGCTCCCAGGGATCTTCGTTTAAATATCTGAGGCATGAATCAAACGTTGCACCGCCCCAGCACTCAATTGAATAATACCCCGCAGAGTCTATTTTTTCTAAAATTCCTTCAAAATCTTCAAAAGCCATTCTGGTTGCAATCAGTGATTGCTGGGCATCCCTTAAAACTGTTTCTGTGAAGAAGATTCTCTTCATGGCAATTCAACCCCTTCTACCACCTGCTATGAATTTTAATACCAATTTTATTTCTGGTCATTTTTTTAACAAAAGGCGCATAGAATTTATTGTAGCACCAACACTTGAATTTTTCTATATCAAATTTTACAAAGTTGTTTGTGAACATTTCATATTGAGGATTTTATTATTCTGCACCTGTAACACTCAAAAAGATAGCCATAGCAATCATATACCATATAAGTTGTGATGTAGCAGTTTTCTAAACACTTTCAATTTCCATCTCATTATCAAACGGCTTTAACACAGTACAAAAAAGCTTTTTTAAGTATTTCTCATTCCCCTTTTCAAAAAGCCAGATATCCTCATGTTCTTTTTTCAGTATTGCTGGCATTCTGCTGTGAACTGGCTTTATCTGGGAGTTTGCCTCTGTTGTAATAATCACAAATGCGTCAATTTCTCCACCGTCTTCCAACTTGATTCTGTCATAAAGCCCTGCCATGTAAAAAACTGGTGTTTCCCTGGGTTTTATTAAAAGTTTTTGCTTGCCATCCCCCTTCTTCTGCCACTCGTAAAATCCAGCAGCCGGAATTAAGCATCTTTGATTTGCAATCTTTTTAAAAGTCCACTTTTCAAGCAAAGTCTCTGCCCTTGCGTTTATTATCACCTGCTTTTTGCCCTCAATAGGAAAGCCCCAGCGCGCAATTGTGGCATCTTTTTCAGTATCGCCTGCAACCACCACAGCTGCAAGATCTGTTGGAAAAATCTCTCCTGTTTTGAGCTTGCTCAAAAATGAGCTGCCCTGAAATTTCTGATTGATTCTTTGCAGGATGTTTTTTATCTCTTCAATCTGTCTATCTGGCAAAAACAGATATCTTCCGCACATTTTAACCTGCACCTCTGTACACAGTCTTCAAATCCTCATAGATATCCCTGATTGAGTTATATACAAAGGTTGGTTTTAACCGGGATTTTTCTATATCCTCAAAAGCTGTCTCGCCTGACAGGACAAGAATGGAAACCATGCCATTGTCATTTGCCATCTTAATGTCTGTATAGAGCCTGTCGCCAATCATGGCTATCCTGCTCTTCTCAACATTTTTCAATTTTGAAATCACATCCACAATTATCGAAGATGGTTTTCCAATGAAAAGAGGTTTTTTTTTTGTGGCATTTTCAAGCATTATGCAGATTGAACCGCAGTCCGGAATGTATTTGCCACCATCAAGAGGGCAGACCAGATCAGGGTTTGTTGCCAGAAAAGGTATCCCTTTTCTTATAAGCTCGCAGGCATCCAAAAGCTTTTTGTAAGTGAGCTCTGTGTCAAACCCCACAATCAGGTAATCCACCTCTTCTTTTTCTATATCCTCGGCAATATTTATCCCGAAACTCTCAAGCTCTTTTTTCAAAGAAACCGTGCCAACAACATATGCTCTAATAGTCTTTTTTGCAATGCCATTGAGATAAATGGCAGTTGCCTGACCGGAAGTTAGCAGATTTTCTTTTGCAATATCTATTCCCATTTTTGATAACTTTTTTAAATATTCATCAGAGCTTTTTGATGAATTGTTTGTCAGGAATAAAAACTCTTTTCTGTTTTCTTTCAAAAGCTCTACAAACTCCCTGCTTCCTTCAAAGAGCCTGTCACCAAGGTAGATTGTGCCATCCATGTCAAGTATAAAAAGTTCTACTTTTAATAGCACCTCAAATTTATTATCTTTCATCCTTTAAGCCCAGCTCCTTTTTTGAGTTTGCAAGCTTCAATATCTCAAACACAAATTTCTCATAGGCGCTTTTGGCATTGAACTTCTCTTCCCATATCTTTATTGCCCCCATACAAAATCTTCTGTACTCTTCTTCAGGCATTTCAATAAACCTTTTTATGAGCCCTGCAAGATCCTCTTCTGCAAAGTCTCTTTTTAGCAGATAGCCGTTTACACCATCAATCACTATCTCGCGCACCCCTCCAACATCTGTTGCAACAACAGGTATTCCAAATGATATTGCCTCCATGATTGAAACAGGTAGACCTTCGGATGAGCTTGTATTTACAAACAGGTTGAAATCTTCTTTAGCATAAAATTCTATAATCTTGTCATTTGGCAAAAATCCCATAAAATTGTATTTGATATTTTCTTTTTTTGAAAGTTTTCTTTGAGCATATTCTTTTAGACTTTCAAAAAGCTCGCCATCTCCAATGTGTGTCCACGAAATCTTATGGTTTTCTATTTTCTCAAGGCTATCCACTATTTTCTCAAGCCTTTTTACAGGGACAACCCTTGCACAGCTGACTATCTTAAAAGGCTTTAACCTTTTTTTGTCAGGATTTACTTCATAGCCGTTGAAAGTTCCAAGGTATGAAATGGCTGCTTTGTCTGTGTTATACTTTTCATTTATATAATCTGCACCCATCTTAGAGCATGCAAAAACTCTGTCAATTTTTTTCACAATAAACCTTTTAAATGGCTGAGGATAAACTTCTTCATATAGCTCTGACCTGTGTGCTCTTGAAACTTTTAGCAAAACAGGTTTTTCAAAAAGAGCAATGCTCAAAGCCAGAAAATGAAACCAGTATGAATAAAGCACAGTATCTTCCGGGTCAATCCCTTCTTTTTCAAACAGCTTTTTAAGATTTTTCAATGTAATGTTTGTCAGAAAAATCCATCTGAAAATCATCCAGAGATGCAGCATTTTATATCTGATTGTACTTCTTTGAAAAACTGCCCTGATAGCTTCCTTTATCGCAAGCCCCATTAGCTTTGGTGAAATAAACAAAACATCTTTTATTGTGTACTCAACATCCCATACCCTAACCTTTTCGTGGGGTTTGTATCTATCACCGTTTTTTAATTTCTCTGGCAAAACCCTGCCTGCCTGAACCGGCAAGATAAAAACCCTGTCGAAAGCTTTGCAAAGAAACTCCATCTCGTTTGCAACAAACACATCCCTTTTGGGATGGGGATAGCCAATTGTAAGAAGGACTATGTTCACCTGTCAAACCCCCAGAAAAATTTTTTTACAAATCCTCTTCTTTTCAAGTGTAGCACTTGAAAAGATTTTGAGTCAAGGATTTCAAAACCATAAGGCTATTTTTTCTGCTGAGAATTCTGCTGTCATTGACAATTTGACACAAAAGGATATATAATAAACATATGAATAATTGCTCATATGTTTTATTTTATAGAATTTGATTACCTCTATCTACAATCAATTCTTGATTTGAGGTGAAAAAATGTCAAAAAAAATTGAAACTTGTACATGCACAGTGATTCATCAGGATATCCTTGAAAAAGTGAAAAAAGAGCTGCCGGATGAAGAGAAGCTGTTTGATCTGTCCGAGTTTTTCAAGGTGTTTTCTGACTCCACAAGAGTCAAGATTTTGAGCGCACTTTTGATATCAGAGATGTGCGTATGCGATCTGGCGGCGCTGCTTTCGGTAACGCAGTCGGCAATATCCCACCAGCTGCGGCTTTTGAAGGCATTCAGGCTTGTCAGAAGCAGAAAAGAAGGAAAGGTTGTCTATTACAGCTTAAATGATGAACATGTAAAAAGCATTTTGGAGCTTGGGCTTTTGCACCTTGCTGAGAAAGCTTAAATTATCTCAATAGCATCAATAACAGCATAAAGGAGATGGCAAACTTGGCAATTGTTAAGGTTGAGCTTTTACTGGAAAATCTTTTGTGTGCGTACTGTGCATCCAGAATTGAGCAAAAGGTAAATTCTCTTGACTTTGTTAAAAATGCAAGTTTGAACTTTGTGACAAAAAAGCTAACAGCAGAGATTGACCGGAAAGATTATAAGCTGTTTTTAGAAAGTGTGAACAGGATTGTAAATGAAATTGAACCGGATGTCAAAGTTCTGCAAGTGCCCGACGAAAAACCTGTGATTGATATAAAAGAGCTTTTTTTGATAATAACTTCAATTTTACTCTTTACAGCAGGACTTTTTGCTTCTGAAAGCTCATGGTGGCAAATAGGACTTTTTCTACTCTCCTATATTCTGGCAGGAGAGAATGTCATAAGGAAGTTTTTTAAAAATTTAATTCAGCTAAAAATCTTTGATGAGAACTTTTTGATGACGGTTGCGACAATCTCTGCATTTTTGCTAAAAGAATATCCCGAAGCAGTACTTGTTATGCTTCTTTACAGGATAGGAGAGCTGCTTGAAGAGATTGCAATCAGAAGGTCAAGAAAAACCATAAATTCTTTGAAAAATCTTGAAATTGAATATGCAAACCTCAAAATTGAAAACCAGATAAAAAGAGTAAGTCCGAAAGATATTGTTCCGGGTGACTTAGTAGTTGTCAGGGCCGGTGAAAAAATTCCTGTTGACGGAATTGTAGTGGCAGGCAGCTGTTTTCTTGACACATCCGCAATCACAGGTGAGTCACATCCGGTCCCCATCAGGGAAAATGATGAGGTGTTTTCGGGGTCAATAAGCCTTGATGGGACAATTGAGGTTCTGGCAAAGAGCTTTTACAAGGACTCTACAATTGCAAAGATAATCGAAATTGTAGAAAATGCAGCATCTAAAAAATCACAGACAGAGAGGTTTATTACCTCTTTTGCAAAAGTCTATACTCCTGCTGTAACCATTATTGCTATTCTGGTAGCGCTAATACCTCCACTTTTGTCCTCTGAGCCATTTAAGACGTGGGCATACCGCAGCCTGATATTTCTCATTGTCTCATGCCCGTGCAGCCTTGTTATATCCATCCCGCTTTCTTATTTTGCAGGGGTTGCAAGACTGTCCAGATCTTCAATCCTTGTGAAAGGCACACAGTACATTGACAGGATGGCAGGTAAAATCCATGCCATTTTGTTTGACAAAACCGGAACCATTACCAGTGCCACCCTGAAAGTGGAAAGTGTTATGCCAAAAGGTATTTCCAGCAAAGAGTTTATAAGACTTCTTTGCCACGTAGAAAGCTTTTCAAATCATCCAATTGCAATTTCCATAACCAATGAATTTAAAGTAAAAGTGGATGCAGAGTCAGTAAAAGAGATAAAAGAGTATGCCGGCAGGGGAATAGAAGGTGTTGTGGACAGCAAAATGGTCATTGCCGGGACAAAGGAGTTTTTACAGGAAAAGGGCATAGTGATTGATCTTGAACCAGAAGAAGAAAAAAATTTGCTTTTTGCAACAGCAGTTTATATGGCCGTTGATGGCAGGTTTTGTGGATATGTTGTTTTGAAGGATTTTCTCAAAGAAGATATAAAGGAAACATTGCAAAGGTTAAAACAACTTGGAATAAAAACCTTTCTTCTCACCGGCGACAGGAAGGAAGCTGCTGAAGAAGTTGCAAATAAGCTTGATTTTGACGTAGTTTTTGCAAATCTTCTCCCACAGGATAAAGCAAGGATTGCACAAAGCATTAAAAAAGAAGCCGGAAAAGCTGCTACAGTATTTGTGGGTGATGGAATAAACGACTCTCCTGCTCTTGCCTTGTGCGATGTTGGAATTTCTTTTGCACGTGGTGCGTCAAGCATTGCAGGTGAAGCAGCAGATGTGATTTTGCTTGAAAATTCAACCACCAGGATTCTGGATTTGATAGACATTTCAAGATTTGTACGCAAAATTGTAATCCAGAACATTGCAATCTCGCTGTCTGTAAAGTTTCTGGTGATGCTCCTTGGTACAGCAGGTTTTGCAAACCTCTGGGAGGCTGTTTTGGCAGATGTAGGTGTTGCATTGATTGCCATCCTGAATTCACTCAGAATCCTGAAAAACTAAAAACAATTTTTTCATTGAAATCTTTATTTTACCCCTTACTTTGTGTCATAATATTAAAGTAAGGGGTTTTTGCTTTTTACTGTGGAGCAAATTTAGAAAAAACTTTAAAGAGGTGCTGTTTGCAATGATTGAGATGTATGTTTTAAACGTTGCATTCTTCCAGGAAGGCGGAGGTTTTGCAGTCCTGCTTTGCGACAGGAACAACAAAATGGTGCTTCCCATCTTTATCGGTCCTTTAGAAGCTCAGTCCATCGCGCTTGCACTTGAAAAGCAGCAGCTGCCACGCCCGGTCACGCACGATTTGATGATTAACATCTTTCAAAAATTTGGCATTTCAATACAAAAGGTTGTAATCACTGATATCAAAGATGGAACATACTTTGCAGAGCTTTATTTAAAAGACTACAACAATGTCATATCTGTCATAGATTCAAGACCAAGCGATGCAATTGCACTTGCTTTAAGAACAAATTCTCCCATTTACATGACACCAAAACTTATAGAATTTACCTATAAATACGAAGAGCTCATACCACAGTAAGAGTTTCATTTTAGCAAAACAACTTTCCATGCACTTCTGTCAAGCTGACGGCCCAAAAATTCTGTTCGAAGACTCAAAAAAAGCATGTTTGGATTCTGTAAATCTTTCTTTGGAAGAGTCACCATCATATAGTTTTTGTTTCTCTTAAATTTTGAATTCTCTAAAGAAAACTGAGGGGTTGTCATATTTTTTTCGCTTTTCATTTTACTTCCCGAAATCTGGATGTACATCCTCCCAAGATATTTCTGGTCTTTAAATGCACGGATGTGCAGATAATAGCCGATAAGTCTTTTTGCCGACCCGGCCATCTTTATTCCAATATATATATTCCTGCTGTCATGTGCAGCGTAGATACTGTCTATGTCCGCACCTTTTTCGAAAATGATCGACCAGATGTCATGTGTTGGCTCTTTCATAATAATATACTTTGAGGAGAATAAATCATCTCCCTGATACTTTCTTGCAATGATGTCATCAACCTTTGCAAAAAGCTCATTCTGTCTTACAAAGGCTTCCAGAAACCCTCTCATAACCTTCATTTGAGAGTGATAATCAGAAATGGAGTTTGTCTTTTTCTCTATCATAAAATCATCAAGCATCACCTGATACCAGTTGGTGTCTGTAAATGCAAGCTTGAAAGGTGGCACCAGGAACATGTCCGGGTGCCTGCCAAACGGTGTTGGCCAGTCACCTCTGTGCACAAGGTACTGCCACTGCTCACATTTGTAACCCATTTTCAGGATGGTAAATTTTACAAATGCAGAGGTTGCCCAGTGGTCAGGATGCTGGTCGCGCGAATATGGATAGATTATCAAATCTGGAGCAAATGACTTTATAATACTCTCTATATTTCTCACAACGTTTACACCTTTGTACTGGACATTCTTTTCATAAGAATTTGAATATGGACTATGAAAAGTCCTTGTAAGAGAATTGAAATAACTCACTTTTGAGTCGAAGTATTTTTCCCAGAGATACCTCAAACCCCTATCCGGATACCCCAGAAATATAATATCTTTTCTGTCAACACCCAGGTCTTCAAGAGCATGAATGGTCTCGTTCTGGCGAAGGTAGCCAAATCGTATATAATCCTCCGGTTTTAGTCTGATTTTCCCAAAGTTTTGACCGGCTGCTCTTGTAAAGCCATCACCGTTTGTCATTACAACAACTTTTATCCTGCTACCGCCTGCTAAGGCTTTTTGTATAACACCAGCAGAAGACAATGTCTCGTCATCACAGTGGGGTGCAAATATGAGTATTCTTTTATAATTTTCAGGAGAAAGTGCAGGTAGCTGGGTTGAAAAGTAGTAGTTTGAGATATATTCTCTTGCCAGAAACAAAAGAACATTTGCCAGAATCCAGGCAGCAAAGATGTAGAGTATGTATTTGCGTTTAAATCTTCTTTTCTTCTCTTTTTGAGTCTTCCTGAAAACCCCGCTCCTTTGAGAACCTATCTTATATCTTGCCATTTTGCGTTTGAATTTCTCCTTTGACAAAAAAGATGCCTTATTCTATTTTACAATATTTTTTAAAAAGCTTGCATTAAAAAAATTCCCCCAAAATCGCAAGCGGGCAAGGACGCACCTTTTTGCGTCCTTGCCCGCTTTCTATATAAAAGGAGGAAATGAACGGGGGGGATTCTACCTCTTATGTATTTTAAAAAACCAAGGGGGTTGTCCGCAGCCACTTTTCATTTTTTGCTCAGCTGCTCTTTACATTACTAATTATATGTTTTTTGTATACACCAATCAATACCAAAAATAAATGAACTTTTTATAAATTTGTATTTTATTTTTGTAAATGTGGTTATGTGAATAATTGACCTATTTTAATAAAATATTTTTTTTCTTTTATATATTTTAGACATATACGAAAACTTTCAAACATCATTGTTAGAAAAACTTTCTAAAAATTAGAATTCCTATTCGATGTACTTTTCCATAAAGTATTTAAAAGAGGCATTTCGGTTTTTTGCCTTTTCTATTGAAAAATTTTTTGTAAGCTCTATCATGAAATCTGTTCTGTCAAAATTCCGGGGGATAAATTTATTAAAATCTTCTTTTGACAACTTTTCGGTGTTACCAATTTGAAACTCTGAAATTCCAAATTTTGAACAAAAATTATCTTCTGCACCTGCCAAGTACCAGCTTTCTATCTCCTTTTTAACTATAACTACTTTTTCTTTGTTTATATTCTTCATCAACTTTGCAATTTGCTCTTTTTTATGTGTAACACATGGTGAGTCATCTATATCTGTTATAAAAATATAATCATTATTACTTTCTGCAAAAGCCCTTATGTAATTGGAATACTTTTGTAAACTTTTTGGGCTTTTAAACTCATCACCAGAGTATTTTATAATATGAATAAAAGAATATTTAGAAGAGAGCATGGGTTTTAATATACGTTCGAAAAACCTCTCATCATCTATACCTTCCACCAAAACGTATATACCTTTGCCACAGTTCATTTACTTACGCTCCTACCTCAAGAAGATTTTGAATAAAGAGTTCTTCTATTCCCAAATCATTTTCTAAAAATATCTTTATTTGGTCTTTCTCAAGTGGACGATAAATTCTTGAAAAACCATCTCTACCACGAGAAACCAAAAGAAGATTATCAATCCCCGCATATTTGACAACTTCAGGATTATGTGTAGTAACAATAATTTGCTTTTTTCGTGAAATTTCTTTCATCATTTCAATAACCTTTGAAATAAGAAAAGGATGAATATTCCTTTCTGGCTCTTCAAAGATAACAAACTTTTTCTTTTCAAAATATAATGCAATTATCATTGCTATTACATTAATAGTCCCATCAGAAAGCAATGATGCAGGAATATCCTTTTTTTCAAAGTATGATTCCTGGAGCTTGAAAAGCAAGGACTTATCAGGTAACTTTTCTACAAAGAGATTATTGACAAAAGGCAAAATGTCACTTACTAAATTAAAAAGTTTTCTTCTTTTTTCCTCATTTTCCAAAATGTTTTTTACTACTTTTGCAAGATTGCTGCCATTTTCTTCTAATTCAGCCTTACCTGTAATTGGAGCAGCCTCTTTGGACTTTTTGGGCTCAAAATCGTAAATTGAAATATTACGGAATATATCATCTATCGTCAAGCGCCGCCATATAAAAAATAAAGGCGTTTGAATTAGCAGAAGGTTCTGGGGTAATGAATCCATTTTTAAATATAAAAGCGGGACAAGACTTGCCACTTTATCCTCAATACCTTTTGGAAAAATTTCATACACTAATTTATCTTTTTTATGAGACAGTCTGATTTCACCCTCAATAATTTTCCCGTTTTCATCCTTAAATTTAAACTTTAGAAGCAAACAATCGTTAACAATTTTAAAACCTGGCGATCCTTTTTTCTCTTTTAAAGAAAACTCATACTTCATTTCATGGAAAGTCATTTCAATGTTTTGCTTTGTATTTGCAAATTTCCCATCATCCTCTATTTCACATACTATACCAATTGACAATTCTTCACCTTGGCCCTCTTTTAGATTAGTAAGATATTCAATGTCCCCCTGGATGGATACAGCATTTTCTAAGCCAAGATTTATAATATCGCGTAGAAATTTAAATACTTGAACAAAATTTGACTTTCCCGAAGCATTCGCACCAATAACCACGTTGAAATCTTTTAGTTCTATATTCATTTCTTTGAAACTTTTGAAGTTTTTAACGCTTAAACTTTTTAACTTCATTAAAAGACACCTCAATTTATTTTTTACTCCTAATAAATTCACCTTTATTCTATATTATCCCTCATACGCTCTCAATTTAAAATTCACACCAAGCTGCTTTGCAAGTTCTCTGCACCTTTCTATTTCCTCTTCATCTATTATGGTGTCCACACATGAAACCCACACTTCTTTTATATATTTTTTGCTCTCTTTTATAAACTCAATCACATGGTCATAAATATCCTCATTAAAAGGTCTGCAAATTTCATTGTATTTCTGCTTGCTGGAGGCATTGAGACTTATCGAAATCCTGTCAATAAGCCCGGAAAGAAGCTGTGGCACATTTTTCCTGTGTATAAATGATGCATGCCCGTTTGTGTTAACCCTCAAGGGCACTGTTGTTTTCTCTTTTAGCCTCTTTGCAACCTCAATTACAACATCAAGTCTTATCAAAGGCTCACCATAGCCACAGAAGATTATCTCATCATACTTTTGCGGGTCTTTTATCTCATTTAAAATCTCATCTGCTGTTGGGTCATGGTCCAGCCACAGGTCATACCCATCACCAAGACCTCTTTCAGTGTTTCTTATACAGAATATGCATGAGTTTGTGCACTTGTTTGTGACATTGATATATAGCCTGCTGTCAATTGTGTATGTTATCATTCCCATCTTTACTTTGACTCATCTCCTATCCTTCTTTTTTCATCACCTGATGCCAAATACATCTCTGGCATTTTTTGTAGTGATTTCTATCACTTTTTCTTCGGAAATCTCTTTAATCTGCGCAATCTTTGATATTACATACTTTAAATATGTTGAATCATTGCGCTTTCCTCTGTGAGGATGAGGGGTAAGATAGGGGCTGTCTGTCTCAAGCATCAAAAGCTCAAGCGGGTATTCTTTCACAACCTCTATGAGCTTTTTGGCATTCTGGAAAGTCACAACCCCGCCAACAGAGATGTATACCCCATGTTTTCTCAAAATCCTGCTCATCTCAACACTACCTGAATAGCAGTGAATCAAAACCGGTATTTTCCCAATCGCATGCTCATTTAAAATATCAAGCGTGTCTTTGTGTGCCTCTCTTGAGTGAACAACAACTGGAAGATTAAGCCTTTTTGCAACCTCTATCTGGCGAATAAAAACCTCTTTTTGAACATCCCTGGGCGAAAAATCATAATGATAATCAAGCCCTATCTCACCTATTGCAACATTCTTTTCAAACCCTGCAAGCTCAAAAAGATCATCCTCAAAATCCTTCGGTGCATCCTTTGCCTCATGCGGATGAATCCCCACATTTATATAAATGTGATCATACTTTTTTGCAATTTCAATATTCTCCTTTGATGATTCAATAGATGAAGAGGATGAGATGGCAACAATCCCCTCTCTCTTTAGCTTTGCCATCACATCCTCCAAATCTTCCAAAAATGCCTCATCGTCATAGTGTGCATGAACATCAACTATCATCACTTTACTCTGGCACCCTCTTTGATGTCTTTTTCAGGCGAAATTATACAAAGCTCATCGCCAATCGACGCTGCCAGAAGCATACCCTGCGACTCAACTCCGCGAAGCTTTGCAGGCTTTAGATTTGCAACAACCACAATCTTCTTGCCAACAAGCTCTTCCGGGCTGTAGTGCTTTGCAATGCCCGCAACTATCTGACGCTTCTCATCACCAAGGTCAACAATGAGTTTCAAAAGCTTGTCAGCACCTTCTATCTTTTCTGCTTCTAAAACTTTTGCAACTTTAAGTTCAATCTTTGCAAAATCCTCTATTGAAATATACTCTTTCTTTTCCTCTTCTTTTTTGTCATCTGCAGGCACAGCACCTTCTATTTTTGTAAGATCTTTGCTTTGTTCTTGCACCTTTTTCTCCTCCTCATCATCAATAATTCTCGGGAAAAGTGGCTGGTCTTTTCTCACCCTTGTGCCCTCTTTGATAAGTCCAAAATTTGCAGCCGACTCCCAGGCTGTTATATCCGGATTTTCTTCTTTTGAAATCCCAAGCTGAGAAAGCATCTTTGGTGTTGTCTGTGGCATAAAAGGCTCAATGAGTATTGCAACAATCCTCAAAACCTCTGCCAGGTTGTACAAAACTGTCTTAAGGCGCGGATACTTTGACTTATCTTTGCCAAGCACCCATGGCATTGTCTCATCTATATATTTGTTTGCCCTTGCAATCAGCTTCCAGATTTCAATCAGTGCATTTGAAAATTGAAGCTCATCCAAATATTTGCATACATTATCATAAACCTGTTTTGCCAGTGTTATGATCTCATTATCAAGCTCATCTTTTTCTTCAGGAAGTTGCACAACCCCATCAAAGTATTTTTCAATCATCGCAACTGTTCGTGACAGAAGATTTCCAAGGTCGTTTGCAAGGTCGCTATTGTGCCTTGTCTTCAGTGCATCTTCTGAAAAGTGTCCATCTGCGCCAAACGGAATCTCGCGCAAAAGAAAATACCTTAAGCTGTCAACCCCGTATTTTTGTGCAAGGATTACAGGGTCAACAACATTTCCTTTTGATTTTGACATCTTACCGCCTTCCAAAAGCAGCCAGCCATGACCAAAAACCATTTTGGGAAGCGGAAGCCCCAGTGCCATCAGCATTGCCGGCCAGATAATTGTGTGGAACCTGACAATCTCTTTCCCAACAAGGTGAACATCTGCCGGCCAGTATCTTTTGAACCTGCTGTCATCCTCGCTCATATACCCCAGTGCAGTTATATAGTTTGAAAGTGCGTCTATCCACACATAGATTACATGCTTCTGGTCAAACGGCACAGGGATTCCCCATTTCAAGGTTGTCCTTGAAACGCACACATCCTCAAGCCCTGGCTTTATAAAGTTGTTTATCATCTCATTTGCGCGCGACTGCGGAACAATAAAGTCCGGATGTTCCTCAATGTATTTAACAAGCGCATCCTGGTATTTTGAAAGCCTGAAAAAGTAGCTCTCTTCTCTTGCCCTCTCAACAGGTCTGCCACAGTCAGGGCACTTGCCATCAACAAGCTGCCTGTCAAGCCAGAAGGACTCGCACGGTGTGCAGTACCAGCCCTCATACTCGCTTTTGTAAATATCTCCCTGCTCATAAAGCTTTGTGAATATCTTCTGGACAACCTTCTTGTGTCTCTCTTCTGTTGTTCTTATAAAGTCATCGTATGAGATGTTCATAAGCTTCCAGAGATCTTTGATTGAGGCAACTATCTCATCAACATACTCCTGAGGTGTCTTGCCAGCTTCCTGAGCCTTTCTTTCTATCTTCTGCCCGTGCTCATCTGTGCCGGTCAGGAAAAACACATCAAAGCCCCTTAGCCTTTTGTACCTTGCAATGGTGTCTGCTGCAACCGTGCAGTATGTGTGTCCTATATGAAGTTTATCAGATGGATAGTATATGGGCGTTGTTATATAAAACTTTGGTTTTTCCATATGTCTTCCCACTCCCCTTTGTAAAATCTTTCGAAAATCAAAAACATACTTTAGCACCTACATTCCCCAGCGCCTGTGTGCAAAGTCGTAAAAAAGCTGTGGAATTTTTGGTGGAAAGTATGTAAAAAGTGGAAATATTATTAAAAGGATAATTATCAATATAACAAAAGGTAGCTTTTTTATCTTCCTGTTTGAAAGTATAATCCTTAAGGAGACAAGCTGGGCAATGACAACTGCCAGAACAAGGGTGAGTATGTCCAGAATCAGATTGTCATTCAAAAATGCGGTGTAGGTGTAGAAAAACACTGCCGTCAAAAATGGGATCAGAAACAGCGCAACCGATTTTCCCACTATGAAATTGTCAAACTTCTTTCCATAAATGATAAATTCAATTATGTAAAAAATCAACCCCCCGAAAAAGCCAATTTTAAGATGCTCCCATACACTCTCATTAACAGCAAAAATAATAGCGGTAGGTTTGACCTTTCCAAAAAACTCAAATCCAAAGTGAAGCAGGCTGGCTATTGCAAGGATTGCAAACATACCAGCAGCAGAAACTATTTTAGCTCTTTTCCTGTAAATTCTCTTTGAGTATGAGGAAAGATAAATCTCATACATTTTCACACCTTCTCTACCACAAGGTTTTTGTACTCGCACACCATGTCAACAAAGTCTTTTTTGAGACAGAACTCAAGGTCAGAAACAAAGCCAAGCTTTTTTAAGTTGTTATAGTGATATGAATATTTTAATATTTCGTGAGGGTCATTTTCAAATTTTTTATAAAGCTCGTATGAAGCAATGGAAAGGTCATCCAAAAAAGCATCTGGAAAATGCTTTTTAAGCAAATGGACAAAATAGCCTGCACAGAGAATATCTTCAAGTGTAAATTTCTCTTCTGTCCCGGCACACACAATTGAAATTGTGTGAATATCATGGCACAGAGCCTCTTTTATAATATACTCTGCAGTTTTTCTGGCGTTTATAAATGAACCGGGAAAAATGCGCTTTGCACCTGCTGCTTTTTTCAGCGCTCTTGTGCCATTTGTTGTTGTCATCACAATGGTTCTGCCAGACACAACTTCACTTTTGTACGAAAGAGGTGAGTTGTCAAGGTCAAAACCGTCTATCTTCAAGCCGCCTCTTTCTCCACCAAGAAGAACGCTTTCATCAAGCTTTTTAAAAAGAAGGGCTTCTTCAACCTTTTCAACCGGAATTATCCTCTTTGCACCGTTTGAAATAGCCCATATCATGGTAGAGGTAGCCCTCAGAAGGTCAATGACAATCGCATATGAATCTTTTAAATCTTCAGAAGCTACTTCTTTGTAGTGTGAAAATGCAACTATATTCAAGGAAGCACACCTTCTTTCTCGAAAATAATTTCATTCTATCAGTTTGATTAATTTCTTACAATTATCTAAGAAAAATTTCTTGACATCATCCCAATCAAGTCTAATGAGCATTTTAGGCATTGCTTCATTCTCTGCATCATCAAAGTAGCAAAGGCTAATAAGAATATGATAAAGATTTATCACTTTGTTTGGAAATTTTTGTGGAAGAAGTTTAAAAAGCTCATCAAGCTCTATTCCTGACTGGCATATACAGTACAAATCAATAAAATCCTTTCTTGTCCCTCTTGAAGAAATGGCAACCAGTTTCATCACGCCTATATCTTTTTTTGAAGCAATTCTCAAACCTTTTATTTCAGCCGGTATTACAAGATTATCTAACAACGGATTGGAATAATATAGCCATGTTACCCTAACTCCATCTAAAAGCAAATGAAGAGTATCTTTGGATGAATACAATATGTTTACGTCGCCCACCTTTTCTAATTTGTATATTATATCATCACCTGAAAATTCTACTGGTGAGAAAAAGTCAAAATCTTCAGAAACTCTATGCCCAAGCTGCAAAGCAAGTCCTGTTCCACCAGCCAGGTAAGACTCTCCAACAACATCACTTTTTACAATCTTATTTAGAACTTCATATCTTTGATATTCTAAAACATTAAAAAACATCTTAAAGCTAACCTCCATTTTAAAATACCACTAAAATGGATACAATCCCTCCATCTTTTTAAATACCTCAAAACATTTCATTTCATCCTCTTTCAAGTTGAAATATAGCTGCCAGAACCTTGCAGGTTTTTTCAAAAGCCCTCTGCTATTTTTTACTACATCTTTAATCTCTTCTTTTGAATATGTGCTAAATAGCCACTTTATACAATCCTGGTCTCCAAAATTCAAAAGCCTTGTTATAATGAATGTTTTGTTCCTTTGAATGTCTAAGTCTTCAAATTCAACATCCCAGAAGAATTTTTTAAATTTTTCGGGTATCTGTGTGTGCCTGTTCATCTTCAAAATCACAATCTTCCCGCAAAAGTTTATTTTAACTTTATATATACCACATACTTTACAAAAAAGATATACATATTTTTAGAAATCTTTTTGAATTGGATTGTGGTATAATTTAATCAGAATACGATAATTAAAAAACAAGCGTAAAAAGAGATGAGGAAAATATGAAAGTATAAAAAAAGAGGCTGCAGCTGAAAGTGGAGGTTTTATTAAATGCTGCTCAAACTCATGAAAGAACATTTGGAAATGCTAAAACAAATCAATAGAAGTAATTCAGAACAATCCAAAGACTTTTTAAAATTCAACCATGAGATGATATCATATTTTCAGCACGAAAGACTTGTTCACCTGATAATAACTCTGTTTTTTTCACTGCTTACCTTTGCCGGCTTTTTGCTCACCCTTGTCATAAGAGCAGATAATCTACTTCTTTTGTACGCTCTGGATACTTTATTTCTGGTCTTGACAGTTGCCTATATTATTTACTACTTCAGGCTCGAAAATACTCTGCAGCAGATGTATTTGCTTACCCGGAAAATACATGCATCTTCATCCTGCTGTGCTGAAAAAGATAACCATATTTAAACACTATTTAAAAGCTTTATTATCTCATCAACGCTCATAACCACTTCTGCCGCTCCTTTTTCTACAGCAACCCGTGGCATACCGTACACAACACATGATTCTCTGTCCTGAGCAATTGTAAGCGCTCCCTGATTTCTCATCTCCAAAAGCCCCTGGGCACCATCACAACCCATACCGGTCATGATAATTCCTGTTGCTCTGTCCTGGTACCATTCTGCAACAGAGCTAAAAAGTATATCACAGGAGGGCTTGTGGCTATTTACTTTTTCAACATTGTCAAGCAGTCTTGTATAGAACCTGCCGAGCACCCTTTCAACAGCCAAATGGACTCCGCCCTTAGCAATATAAATTACCCCCTGTCTTATCTCTTCTCTATCCTCGGCTTCTTTTATCTCTCTTTTTGAAATTCTGGCAAGCCTGTCAGCTAAGGCTTTTGTGAAGGTTGGAGGCATGTGCTGAACAACAAGGATGGGAATTTTGAAATCGCTTTTTAAATTTGTAAATATCTTTTCAAGCACAGGAGGTCCACCTGTTGAGATTCCAATGGCAATAACTTCGCTGTTTTTCACCCTTTGCACCAAATCATCCTGTTTTGAAATCCTGGGTTTTGGAATAACAACAGAAGGTGCCCGTGAAACTACCTGAACGCCATTTGATTCAACATCTAATTTTGATACCCTTTTCTTCTTTTTATAATCAACATCGCCCAATGCCCACTTTACTTTTTCCACCAACTCTTCTTCAAATCTTTTTGCATCTTCCAAACCGGATGGTTTTAAAATGTAATCAAGAGCACCTTTGCTCAAAGCTTCAACGGTAATCCTGGCACCAGGTTCTGTAAAAGCCGAAACCATTATTATTCTTGTAAAATGATTTATCTCTTTCAAATAATCTATAAGCAAAAGCCCATTCATGAAAGGCATTTCAAAATCTATCAAAGCAAGGTCCATTTTGAACGTCCTTGCTTTTCTGATTGCAATTAATGGATTTTTTGCAGTAAAAATTACAGCATCCTCTATCCTCTTCCCTATGCAATTTTTTATAAATTCACACATAAGCTCTGAATCATCAACTATTAGCACTCTTTTCATAATTCTGTTCCCCACTGGTACACACATTTTGTTAAATCTTAATCATTGAAAATTATACTAATAAAATTTATAAAAAATCAATTGATTTTTTTGTCATAAATCTGTCAAAAAAGTCCAATATTTAATTTCACTTATTTTTATTGTATAATAGATTTCAGCAAATTAAAACGAAAAGGATATCACTGCCAAAATGGTAATAGCTGTGATGGACGGACAGGGTGCAGGACTTGGGAAATCATTTATTAAAAGACTTAAAAAAGAGCTTAAAGATGATGTAAAAATCGTGGCACTTGGAACAAACGAAGTTGCAGTGCAGAACATGCTAAAAAGCGGAGCAGATAGCGGATATTGTGGTGAAGATGAAATTGTCTATTTTTTAACAAACTTTGTGCCCGATGCAATTGTTGGACCTATTGGTATTCTGAGCTGCGGTGGCATAAATGGTGAAATCACTGCAAAGATAGCACATCTGGTTTTCAGCCTTGATTGCAAAAAGTACATAATACCCTTGAATCTTCACGGAATATTTATTCCCGGAACAGTTAATCTATCCATGAAAGAGATATTTTCACAGATAATTGAGGATATAAAAGAGGCTTTGAAAAAAGAGGATGAGGAAAAGCTTTATCTTCCCCATCCTCTTGAGTAGTCTTCATAGCAATCAAGGCACAAAAATTTGCCTTCCAAAATTCTTATTCTGTGCTCTGCTGCCATCTCGCCGCAGTTTTCACATTTCAAAGACCTGAAAATGCGTGCCATATTTGGAAGTTTGTCTTTTGGTTCTTTGTACTCGAAAATCTCATCCAAATCTGCAGAAAGGATATACTGCAGGTTTTCTTCTCTTGATCTGTTTTCATTAAAACCTCTGAAAACAATTCTGATACCCTGATTTGTATCCCTTCTGAAAAAAGTAAATGCCTGTTTGCCCCTGTCTTTGAAAATAAGATTGCCTTTGCCGGCACTGCAGCCCAGAATTGCCTGAATGGCATCAACACCACACGCATCATTTTCTGCAATGCAAACTATCTCTTCATCGTGAGAAAACCTGAGCGAAAGCTTTTTTACTGCTGCCTCACATGCCCTAAAACCAATTGCAAGCCCGGGACATACATGCCCGTGAAACTTAGCTGCTTTTTTCCAGAGCATTTCTTTTTCCCATGTCATAATTAACACCACCTTTCAAACATGTCATTTGCTTTGCACTTTGAAAATTTCCTCTTTTAACCCTTTGGGAATATCAATTCTTTCATAATAAGGCTTTATGTCTATTACAGGTGAGCCGTCTATTGCATCAATACCTTTGACAACAAGAACATTGCCTTTTATATCTATCAGTTCTGCAATATCAAGCAGAATTGGATTGGGTCTGTTTGGAGACCTGCATGCAAAAACACCCTTTGGTACATCAGAAAACGGAGTCAAAGTTGTTAAAACTTCTCTGCTTGATTGATGACCCCAGTACAAAACAATCAAATATCTTGCCTCTTCAATATCCTTCAGCCCTTCAATGTATTTTTCAAATATTTCTATATAGCAAACCTCTTCTGAATCCGCACCCTGGCGCGGCGCCTGTTCTTTTGTTTTATATGGGCTGTGAATTATTCCTATTTTTACAAGTTCCATCAGATCAAAATCACCTCTTTTAAAAATTAACTTTTGTTTAAATAGCAGAAACCTCCGGTACAACAAATATTTCATTGCCATGTTTTTCTACTTTTACATCTATTCCATATACCCTTGAAATCACATCGGCTGTAATTATCTCTTTTGAACCCGAGGCAAATATCCTGCCATCCTTAACAAAGACAAACCAGTCAGAAAATCTGATTGCTAAATTCAGGTCGTGCAGAATTACAACCACCAGAATACCTTTTTGTTTTGAGAGCATTTTTAAAATCTTCAAAACCTCTATTTGATTCTTCAAATCAAGGTTGTTTATTGGCTCATCCAGAAGCAAAACCTTCGGGTCTTGAACAAACGCACGTGCTATCACCACCTTTTGAAGCTCACCGCCGCTTATCTCATCCAAGTATCTGAAAGCAAGGTGTTTTAGCTGAAAAAGTTCAAGCGCCATTTCAACCTTTTCCAAATCTTCTGAAGAGGGAACAAGCCCTGTAAAATGCGGCTTTCTGCCAAGAAGGATTGCTTCATACACTGTTATCCTGTTTGCAGTGTATCTTTGCGGAACATATGCAACAGTCTTTGAAAGCTGGATGTGCGAAAAACTATTTGCGTCCCTGCCATCTATAAAAATAGCTCCACTTTCTGGCTTCAAAAGCCTTGCTATGCATCTCAAAAGCGTGGATTTTCCCGCGCCGTTGTTTCCTAAAATTGACACAATACTGCCTCTTCCTGCTTCAAAAGAAATTCCACTCAAAACCTGAAAGTCTTTGAAGCTGAACTCAAGGTTATCTACCTTCAGCATTTTATCATACCTTCTTTCCGCGGATTAAAAGATACATAAAAAGCGGTGCACCAAGAAAAGCTGTGACAGCACCAACCGGCAGAACAACCGGTTTTATTATAAGTCTTGCCACTGTGTCTGACAAAAGAAGCAAAAACGCACCCACAAGCCCGGATGCTATTGTCAAAAACCTCTGGTCATTCCCTATAAACCTTCGTGCTATGTGAGGTGCAACCAAACATATAAAACCTATAATTCCCAGGAAGGAGACAATCACAGATGTTATAAAGCTGCTTACTAAAATCCCCAGAAATCTTGTCCTTTCGACATTTACACCAAGGCTTTTTGCAATATCCTCACCGCTTGCAATTGCATTGTAGTTCCATGAATTTACCAGAAAGTACACCCACGCCAGAATTACAAAAATTGCCATCAATTTTACATCGCTCCATGTGGCTCTTCCAATATCGCCAAACGTCCAGAACACAAGCGCAGCAATTTTGACATCCGATGCAAAATACTGAATCATTGTTGTTGCAGCACCAAACAAAGAACTAAGAGCAACACCGGAGAGCACAACAGCCTCGGGTGAAAACCTCTTTATTTGCGCCAAAGCAAGCACAACTATAGTTGACAGCATTGACCCCAAAAAAGCACATGCAACAACCACTGACGGATGCAAAATTGTAACAGAGTCAGAGGCGGCAGAAGATGTAGCACCGCCGCCCAGAACAATTATCCCAACTGCTGCGCCAAACGCAGCACCCTGCGAAATTCCAAGAGTGAAAGGCGAAGCCAAGGGATTGTGAAAAAGGCTCTGAATAGCAGCTCCGCCAATTGCAAGACCAATCCCTGCTAAAATTGCAGCAACAACTCTTACAAGTCTTATGTCAAAGACTATAAGAGCTGTTCTCTCATCGCACTTCCCCAAAAAAGCCTTTAAAACATCCGAAAAGCTCAAATCCGATGAACCTGAGGATATTGCATAGATTGAAAGAAGCACTGTTAGAAAAACAACCACAAGCAAAAACAGCACTTTTTCAAAGATAAGCTTTTTGTAGCCAAGCTTTAAATTTTGCTGTCTTTCTTTGCTTTGAGTCATATTCGCAAAACCTCTTTTGTTATATTTTATATCTTTTAGTCAAGCTTAATTCTTACAAATCCACCAAATTTCTTTGCCATCTTGCTGTAAAGTGGCTTTCCTAAGAAGAACTTGTAAATCTCATCAGCTTTCTTGATTGGGTCAACATCTCTGAACCTGTCAGGGTACACAACCTTTGCAATCCAGAATGTGTCTGCCAAAACAGTGTCAATGTTTGTCCAGTAGAAGTTGTAAGGAAGCTGACCATAGACTTTTCCATATTTGAAAGCTGAAAGTGATTTGTAAAACTCGGGGTTTTTCCTGTAGTCCTGTTTTACAAGATCTATATTCGCCTCATCAATAAATACAATGTCAGGGTCCCACTCTAAAATCTTTTCTTTTTCAACCATGAACCATCCTTCTTTGTTGGCGCTATCTGCTACATTTACTGCGTTTGTCGCCAAAAACGGAAAGTACTTGCCCATTGTGCTCTCAAAACCATGCCCGCCTTTGAAGCTGATAGCTCCAACATACACCCTTGGCTTTTTGGAATCAGGAATGTTTCTCGTCCTTTCATTCAAAAACGCTTTGCACCTTTGCATAAAGCTGATAAGATCCTCTGCGCGCTGCTGCCTTTCTACAATTTTACCAATAAGTCTTAGTGATTTGTAGACATTCTCATCAAAAAGAAGCTTTGTACCATAGTCAAGCACAACAACAGGAGTTTTTGTTTTTGCCTGAAGGGCATCTGCCTTTGCTCTGTCTAAAAAACTTGCGGCAAAAATAACATCAGGTTTTACAGAAATAAGTTTTTCCGGGTCAGGTGATGAGTCTGCCCCGCCCTGACCTATTACAGGCAGTTTTTTGAGTTCAGGGTATGCCATTATATATGTTCTTGAACCCTCTTCCCATGCCTTTTCTGCATTTTCAACTCCAACTATGTTCTTTGTGCCATTTACATACAAAACAAGCCTGAGCGCCCCAGGTCCTATTGCCACAATTCTTTTGTTCTTCTTGTTTTCAATCTCCACTTTTCTGCCAAGAAGGTCAGTCACAATTAGCTTTGAAGGTGCTTTTTCCTGTTTTGCATAACCCGAAAGCGCACCTGACACAATCAGCAAGAAAAGACTTGCAATTAGAAAAACACTTACTATGCTCTTTTTTGCCTTAAAATAATTTGGATTAAAGCTTCTGCCTCTCATTAACTTATTTACCTCCTCTGTATGAATTTATAAATAAAATAATAAAGCCCACAGAAAGGCGAAAATCTCACCCTTCGTGGGCTTTGTTCTCGAAATCTTCGGTTTTACTTATATCAATTTTATCCTGCCCAATACCTCTAAATATTTACAGCACCTTCGTGGTGCCATACAAATTATTCTGACTATATCAGTAAACTTAATTCTGCTTTTGAGCCATATTTACTCTTTCAGTCAGAATCAAGCAACTCATATAGTAAATTAGTATCCAACGCAAGTTTTTGCCCCGCTTTTAATGTTCCCATTCTTCTCTCATCTCTTCAGTGAACTACCATCCACCTGAAGAGGTGAAGGCTTCGTGAGAAGTTTGGTAGCATCTTAAGCTACCCTTATTCTCACAGGATGGTTCACACACCCACTACTGGTTATCTGCTTTATCGCAGACTCACCAGCTACCTTTAAAAGTATGTTTATCGCCCCATTTATATCCGCATTCACCACATTCCCACAATTCTTGCATACATACAAGCCCCTATGCTTTCTGTTACTTTTGTCAACCACCCCACATCTGCTGCACCTCTGTGACGTATAGCTTTCCTCTACCTCCACATACTCTATTCCATATAACCTGCACTTTGCTTCTAATTTTCCCTTAAACCTCTTGTATGGTATTCCCACAAAGTTCTGATTGTTCACCTTCCCCAGCTCTATACCATTCTTTATCTCTTTCATATTACCCACAACAACTATTCCTATTTTATTTTCCAGACAGTGCTTAACTACAACGTTTACAGCCTGATTTAAAAAGTTCTCAACTATATGCTGTCTTTTAAGAGAAATTTGAGCAAGTTTTGAACCATATTTGATTCCCTGTTTGGAGTATACACTTTGCAGCCTTGCTTTTTCTTTATTGTACCATCGGTTGACTGATTTTAAAAACCTGCCCTCTATCAAAAAGGCAGTCCCAATGGTATCCGTAAGCGCTGCAAAGTTGTTTAATCCTAAGTCTATTGCCAAAATCCTGCTTATGTCAAGCTCATAATCCTGCTCTTTTTCCTCATACACATACTCAATCTCAAACCATTTCCCATGGTATCTTGGAATTATCCTGACTTCCTTAATCTTTTTGCCTGCAATGTTTTTTGGTAAATCAAAATATAGGTATCTTACCCCAAACTCCTTTGAAAAGTTTCTGCCTAGGCTCAGTCTCACTTTCTTATCTTCTATCTTGAACTGGTCTTTTGGAAAAACTATCTGATACATCCCATCCTTGGGCAGATACTTTGGCATTAGAACTTTTTCTTTTACCTTTCCTTCTTTTTTGGCTTTCAACAAGCTCAAAAAAGATTTAAAAGTTTCATCAACCGAAATAAGTGTCTGCTGGGCAATCTGTGATGGCAAAAGTCTGTAGTTTTCGTTGCTTTTTGCAATGTGATATACACTTTCATATCGCAGGTGTTCGTGGGTTTGAAAATAGTGCTGTCTTATATGATACAGGGCACAGTTGTATAGATTTTTTGAAAAGTGACAAAGCTTTCGCAAAATTTTGTATGTTTGTTTATCACATCTTATATGATTTTTTTGTGTTTTGTACATTTAACATCACCCAGAAATATTTTATCACATTTTTAGCAATTCATCTCCTTCTTACAGAAGATGGAGTCTTCTTGCTATATTCTTAATAAATTCTTTACTCTCAAGCTTTTCCCATATCTATTGCCCTAAGCCTGCCAGAGCATCTACATAAGACTCAGGACGTTTCATAATAATTAATTCACCTGTTATATAGTCATAGTCCCATATTATATCATTTTCAAGTTTTTCTATAATATATTTTAATGTGTCCACTGGAATTGATATTTTCCTTACATTGTCTATATCCTTAATTAATTCTGACACAGCTAATATCACCACTTTATTTATTTTTCTATTCACTGTATTATTATACCTCTTTCCTTGAGTTAAGTAAAGCTTTATTGAAACAAAGGAAGGCATCAGAAGTTTGTTAACGGTGAGAATCTAAAAGCAAAACTGATTGATGAAAAAACAAAGGAAGAGTATAATATTGGTGATTCGGATACTGTTACGGCGCAGTTTGCTATAGCGTTGCCAATTGCACCGGGATTAAGTGAGGCACCTATTTTTAAACGCTACTTAAAATTTTTTGAGATAGGTGCCTCTATGTGCTGATAATAAATAATAAATTAGGGGGTTAACTAATTGAAGAAAATTTGCTTATTTGATGGCTTAAGAGAATATTTGTCAGATTGTAATACCGGAGATTTTTCAAACTTCTGTCATTTTAAAAATAACAAAGTTTTTTGCTTCACTTATAAACATCCATTTAAATTATACCGGATAGGAGTATTTTGTATTGAGACCAAAAAGTTTAAATGCAAATACTTTAACCTTCCCAATGATATTATAATTCTATATAATGATACTTGTGAAGATATATTTACAATTCATAGCTTTCCTACTCCTTTTCCTAAACTCAGTATAAAAAAGATGAGTTCTGAGCTTGAAGAGGAAGACATAATAGACATTCCACTTTCAGAATCAGAAACCTTTAATAATTACCTTATTTGCAAAGCTGAATATTCAGTATATGCAAAATTGTTGGATAAAAAATATATCTTTGTCAAATTAATACCATATTCTTCTTATAAAAACTACTCAGAAACATTCGAACCATTGTTTTTTCTCATCGATATTGCAGCAAAAGAATATTATCAATTGCCATGCTCCCTATCAAGAACAATAAAAAATATCAATATGACAGAAGTTCATTTGTTCGATTCCAAATACTTATTCTTTGAGATTAGCAATCTGGGAAACTCTGAAAAGTATGACCTTCTTATCAGCAATGAAGAAAGTGATATTTCTTCTGTCAATTATTATACACAAAAACACATAATATACCCTTTTGAACAGTTTAAAGCTGATGTTATAAAAAACTCTGTGGATTTGGAAAAATACACACTCACAACTGCTCAAACCGAAGCCGTTTTACCTTTCTACTTCATTGAAGACGATAATTATTACTACCTTAAAACATACGTAAATGAAAATAAATCCGAATTCTACAAAATCAATCTTTCTGAGAATAGCAATAATCCAATCCTCATTTGTTCAACCAGAGAAAGAATACTGGAAAATTCCCGTTTTACCAATTACAGAATTATCAAAGGAAGGAAAATTGATAAAAAAGATGTCCTTTACATTGCAAGAGAAATAATTGAAAGTCAACGGGTAAGCACTATTGAATCTCTCTACATAGGTGAAAAAATGCTTACCAAAAATTACAACACGTTCAGGTTTGACAGAAATGAAAGATGCTTTGATATTTGTGAAAGCGATGGCTATCTTGTAACAGCAAAATTTTCACAGACAGACGGTTTTATCTTCAGGTTCTTTTCGCTCTTTGATAAAAGCTTGCTGCTGCAAACTAGACCCTGTTCAAAAATCCTGTATTTCAGCAATCCTCTAAACAATGAAGAAGTTCTGGTTATTCCATACTGACACAAAATCTTTAATTGGTTTTTGAAGATAGTGAATATATAAACAGTGAGAATAACAACTGCAAATTTTTTATTTTCTGATGTAGTAATGAGACTGAGTGGAAGGTGAAAACAATAATGAAAAAAATAAATTTTGCCGGCTTTTTATTTGAACCTCAGAAAAACTTAGAAACAAATTTCTCAAAATATTCATTCCATCGTTTGATTCTATGCTTTTCCAATCGATTAATTATCACTGCGAAAAAAGATACTTTGAGCTTATCAAACAAAATTGATAATATTGACATATATGAATGGCAAAAAAATAAAACGTGGCATCCTGTATATTCATACAAGCCAGAAATACCTGTTGATAGAATCTTAAAAATTGATGACAGCAAAAAACTATTATACGCTCTTGCTATTGATGAAAAAAAGTCTGAAATCTATATTCTGGAAATTGATATTATTAACAAAAGAGAGAATATAATGTGCAAAAATAATATTTACAATGCGCACTTAAAAGAAAAAAACAGAGCTGTTTCCATCTTCTTTGTTGAGGCAAAGGAACTTTCAGACAGATTTCTAATTTTTTCTTTAGAGCCTACAGATAAGCTTGATATTCCAATTTATAAGAGTGTATTTATTTTTGATATAGAGAATAAAAGTCTGTATCAGTTACCTTCACAAGAGCAGAATTTTTTGGCTGAACTTGAAATACAATCTACTGTTTTATATAATAATAAGCATATTCTGTTTAAAACAGGCAAGATAGGTGATTGTGAAAAGTTAGATATTGTTATGGATGAAATGAAAAAGGAAGTTTTTGACCCCAAAACTCTTAATGTAAAACAGCAAATATATATTCTTCCTTTTGAACAATTTTTAATGGACTTAAAAAACAACCAGATAGAATTCTCCAGATATTTGGTTGACTTTGCTGACTATGAAGCTGTTTTAAATTCTTCTTATCTTGGGTGGTTTGAAAATGATTGTTACTATTATGTCAAAACATATACAGAACAGGACAAATCCGATCTTATAAAGCTTAAACTTTCAGAAAGAGGTATTGCTGAAAAAGAGGTTATTTATTCCTTTGATGAAAGAATAATCTTAAATTCAATATTTACAGTATATCAAATACTGGACTCGGGAAAAATAAAAGGCAGAGAACTGTTTTATATTGTAAAATCATTCAAGACTAACAAACCCGAACAGCTTGAAATATTTTATTTTGGTGAAAAAACAAAAATAAAAAGGATTGAACCTCTACTTGAAGAAAATGAATCTATTTATCTGTTAAATCTTTGCAAAAACTTTTTCATTACTGCTACTGCTCACTTTAATTTGGATGAGGCTGCTTTTAGCAATCATGATAAACTCCTTCTAACTTACAAAGTGTATTTGCTGAGCACACAGAAGTTAATTGACAGGCTGGATTCTGTTCATATGTGCTATAATATCTTTATCTATGAAAATCCGGATAAAAAAGATGAGATTTTGATTTATTTTTACTGACTTTTATCTAAAATTACGCATGTTTCTGTGTGAAAAATTTTTTTGAGGGTTGTCACTATTATTCACTTTGACAGCCCTCAATTTTAAAAAATCGAAGGGAGTTTTTAATATCATGTCTGAAATTCCGGTAGTGGATTTATCAGAAGCATTAAAGAACTATTATAAAATTCCATGGGAAACTTATACTTTTTCTTCGGACAAAAAAGACAGGTTTTGTGTTTATCCTATTTATCAGAGCTGTAATAGCATAGTGTTCATTGTGGAAAAAAGCGACAGACAGGATGTTATTGAATCTATTATTGTTTTATCCTTTAAAAATAACAAAGTTGAACAAATTATTAATTACAAACTGAAAAACAAAATTTTTAGAATAATATCTTTTGATGACCAGAATTTTACCTTACTTGGATACAAAATATCTTCAAATAACACCAGATTTGCTGAATTACAATTATATAGCATTGACATAGAAGAAAAAGAAGAAAGGCTGATCTACAGTTTTGCAATGGAACTTTCAGGTATGGACAAAAGCTATGAACCTTCAGATTCACTTTTAATTTACACATTTGCACTCAATAAAAGGTATATAATGCTAGTAAATATTGATGAAAAATTCAGAGACAAATCCGCTCTGATAGTTGATCTTCATAATAAATCTGAATTTTATCTTGATCCATTTATAACTGACCATCACTCTATTTTTGAGATTTCTCATGCAGATATAGGGAGATTTAAAAATAAAAGTTACTTGTTTGTTAAAACTGGCAGAATAACTCCAGATGAAAAACGAAACTATTTCAATTGTGGTGCAGACATCATCAACAAGGTTGAAACATTACTGATAATTCCCTGTGAAGAATTAATTCAACACATTGACAGTGGCACAATGCCCTCTTTTTCCAAATACCTAATTGATAAAGCCGAGTATCATGAGACATTGGATTTTTTAAATTGTGGAAAACCCGGCTATGGTTTTTATTACAGTATAAAAAGTTATTCCCAGGACATTGATTCACCATTTATACCTTACAAAAAAGAAAACTTTTTGACAAAAACAACTGATATCTTTGCTTTTGATCTGGAGACAAAAAATAAAAGTTTCATAGGCTCTCTCCCTTTTCCTTCAGAAAGAGTAAGCCCTGTATACAGAGAAGACAACAAATATTTTTTATTGTATTCCCCGTTTCATCCATATCTACTACCAGTTAAAAATTTCTTTATAAAGCATTACATAGGAACAAACCAGATTTCATTTTTGGAACTACCAATTAATTTCCCTACAAAGGAGCTAATAGAAGAGTTTTACCTTTTAAAAAACTTTCCCATTTTCGTCACGCTAAACCCTGAAGAAAAGTATATATCCATTTATTCAATGAATGATAACATACCAATAGTGAAGATAGATTATTTACAGGAATTTTTCTCATTAATTGTAAATTTTGAGACTGATGAGTTAAACGCTATTGTAATCTATCCCAGATTCCTGATAAAATCCTATAACCCCTGATTTTCCTGTGCAGTGTGAATTTTTTGCAATCATGTAATATTTGCAATCTGCGCAATTTTGGTTTAAAGAGAAGAAAGGTGAGGCAGCCTATGAGAAATGTAGCTATTTTGAATATACATAACCTTTGCGAAGAAATATCAAAATATAAGCCCTGCAAAAGTGATGGGATATCACCATTTTTGCAATCAACCGATAACACTTTTGTGCTAAAGCCAAGATTTACTTCAAATGCTGATATTCTGTTTGAAATGGTAAAATACCTTCCCAAAATTACAACCGAAAATATATTCATTGTCAGAGGGAAAGATTTGAGCTGCAAATTCTACAGGTTTTTAAACAAAATTGACAAGATTCTGCTATTCGATGATGAAAACTGTATATTATACGTATACACAGCCCAAAAGCCAAACAAAAATTTAGTGGAAATAAAAATTATTAAAGCTGATCTTATAAATTCTATTGAAAGTGTAATTTTCAATTTTTCAATAGACTATTTTGATAAAAGCCCGGAAGATGATTTTATAAAACCCCTGTATATAAGCGCTTTAAATCAAAGGTATCTTTTAGTTATTACTCCAAACATACCTGATTACCCGAAAAAGATTGCCAAAATTATTGACATGGAAAGCAAAGAGGAATTTCCAATCAATCCCTATCTATTTGAAGAACATGACATATTTGAGATAGCAGACTTAAAGGTTATTCAAAAGCACAGGAACAACAAATACATCTTGATAAAAACCGGTCGAATATGCTCATTTGAAAAAAGACACTTTTACAATTCAAATTCTGATTACAAAGATAAGATTGAAACTTTAATTGTGGCACCTGTTGAAGATGTTCTCGATGAAGCAATGAGCCAGAAAAAAGTGGATTTTTCCAGATACATCATCACAACTGCGGATGAAAATCAGTCTATTGAATTTGAACCTTTTTTAAATGCTGATGACATTTTCTCACCAGAAATAGCTAAAAACTCGCCTTTCATTTTGTATTCAAAGGAAAACTTTGACAGAGACAGTATAGAAATTTTCAAATTTGATTTGAATAAGAGAATAACATCAAAATTAATAACTTCTGAAAGTGAAATCCCTTTTATATACTGCGATGAAAAAGGATATTTTCTGGTAGAAACAAGCTACTCTGATCTGCCAGGTTCAAAGCTGCAAAAATTAACTGTTGAAAAAATATACATTGAAAATCACCAGAAAGAAAAACTGGAATTCTTTGTTGAAAAAGATGAAGTATTTGAAAACATATATTCATTTTCATCTGCAGGCTTTATCACAACAAAAAATGTTTTAAAGGGCAAAATCAAAGTATACTTTTTAGATGAAAAAGAATCTTTCTTTGCAACAAAACTTGATGAGGGTTTTGTACCCATTTTTGATGCAAACAAAAATGAGATAAAGGCTTTTGTAATCTATCCCTTTTTTCTCTGCTAAATCATTCTAAGAATCAGGAGGGCAAAATAATGAACATTGACGTTGTTTACATTCAGGATTTATCACCTGAAATACACAACATTTTAAAAAATAATCAACCTGGCAGTTTACCCGTAGATTGCAAAAATTTTTTATTAAGACAAACGGTATAATGTCAAGGGGGTTTTTTAAAAAAATTTTTTAGATAATTAGGGCAAAAAAGGCAATAGAATACCGAGCCGCTCAGCCTGGAAAAATTTAACTGGCAGCTTGTTTTGAGAAGATTATTAAATTAAGAAATGGGATTAACTAAGTATTGTAAACATCACCTCTTTCTTGATATATTTGACCTTTGCTGAGCATTGCAAAGATCAGAGGAATTAATCGTCTTGCGGTGAGGACGAGGGCACGTTTATGCTGATGTTTGGTAACCTCTGAGAACTTCTTGTTGTAGAAGGCTTTATAACGGACTGTGTGCACCCTAACACAGTTAGCAGCCTCAACAAGATAGTATCTCAGGTATTGGTTACCACACTTAGCCAATGAGGTTTCCTGGGCATTGAAATTGCCTGATTGGTATTGAGTCCAAACAAGGCCGGAGTATTTAGCTAAAGCAGCTTCATTTTTGAAGCGCTTGATATCACCGATTTCAGCGATGATGCCGGCTGCAAGAACATCTCCTATGCCAGGGATGGTGGTCAAGGTTTGGGAGAAAGCTTTAAGAAGTTTTGAGATTTCTTTGTCGAGTTTTTTAAGTTGTTCTTGCATAAATCTAATGTTTTCAAGAGTCATAGACAAAGCTAAGTCATTTGCCTCAGCCAACAGAGGATGTAATCTGTATGAACGATTAGCAGCGGTTTTAAGTATTTCAGCGATTTTATTGACATCTGATAATCTGTTGTTGCCGTTGTCAGATACAAATTTAATTAAATCTTCTAAAGGCATGGAAGCAATATCATCTGGGGTGAAGTTTTCGATGATAGCGCAAGATGCCTTACCGAAGATATCAGAAAATGGGCAGTCTTGAGAATAAGTGGAGAATTTAAGGTATATGAGATTGAGAGCTCTGTTTTTTTCGCGAGTTAGATTATGAACAAGGTGATAGCGCATTCTGGTAAGGCGTTGTAGTGCAGCATATTTGAAGTCAGGCAAAGGTGTTGGATTTAGCTTACTGAACCTGACGCATTCAGCAATAACGACAGCGTCGATGTTATCTGTTTTAGGCAAGAAAGTGTAGATCTTTTTAAATCCTTTGACGATGCTTGGGTTGAGCACGTAAAAGGTTGGTTTGTAAGGTAGTAATTCAGAAGAGGAAGCAAGATACAAATGCAGATGCCAACCGTAATGTGAAGTTGCTTCCATGCCGAATTTAACGTAGGACAGATTATACTGGCTGAGGCAGTCAATGACTCTTTTGATTAATTCATTAGCACCTTCTTGATCGTTAGGCAAGGAAAAGGGTTTTTTAATCAAGTGATTTCCGGCATCATCGATGAAGAAGATAGAATTTGACTGACTACTGATATCAATGCCCACGATTAAAGTATTTGGCAATTTAAAGGCCTCCTTTCTAAAGTGTGTGGTGTTAGAAAAAAGTTTTGCCCTTTATCCCTGGGGATTACATGTAATGCAGCCTCGCCGATATTAGAGCTACGGAGCAGTTTACAGGGTGCACACATCTGACATGCTCAAATCAGATGTGGTAAACTGACCGTGCACAGCAAACGAGTAAACATTACTCATGTAATCCTTTGGGGTTCAGTCTTTCTCAAGCTGTGGCGTGCAGATATCAAAGCACGTCCAGCAGGAGGTGGTCAAAAAATATCCAAATAAACTAAATCAGGCTTAAACTTTTTCTGATATTAGTTTACCAGAGATAAAGGGCAAATTTAAACTGTAGCAGTCAATTTTAATATTCAATTTTTTAAGAAGTGAATGTGTTAAGAAAAGCTTTGTTATCAAGGTCAGTTTCCAGTAATCAATTGGTACTAATAATTTAATGTACCAATTGAGATATGAAGTTTTAAGTGATTTGATAATCATATTATACGAGAGGTATAGCAAAGCAGGGAACATATAAAGTTTCTGGTATATGCTTTGTAAATTTATTTAATCTTGAACTTAAAACTTACTTTTTTGAAAAAGAGCTGGAGAAAATTATTTACTTTGATGAATCAAACAGCATACTTTACGGTTATTACTGGAATACTGATGACCAGTATGTTAAAATTATTATCAGGAGTATCAATCTGCTGAACAGATACGAAAAAGACATTTTTGAAATTCCCATTGTTGAATCAAAGCTCTGGGAAAGTCATTTGAAGCAGGAGGGAGTAGATAATTTCTTTTCGCCTCATCCTTTCTTTTTTGAAATGGTAAATCCTCGCTATGCAATAATTATACATGATAAGATTTTTCCTTTTGTTTCAAGCAATAAATGGCAAATTTATGTAATAGATCTTTTTGAGAGTAAATTTTACAGTTACGTCTTCGACAATAATCCTCAAAAGTTCTTTCCTTTATGCTATATAAGGTATTTTCCTGTTAGCAAGACTGATGGCTTTGTTTTTATCAAATTTGGACAAATTGATGCTGACGAAAAGGAAATGTATTATCCTCCCGAAAGTTTTAAAATGGCTGAGCATTTCCGGGAGGCTTTTGCATTCTACCCGCTGAATAAATTCATAGAAGATATTAAAAATCAAAGCCTATTTTTTGACAATTATATTGTTGAACGTATCTCAGAAAATTTTTCTTTTCGCTATTTAGATGATATTGAATCAATAAAAGATTTTTGCTTCTACTATATTAAAAAATCTTTAAAAACCGGTTCATCAAGGCTTATAAAATTAGATCTTAAAACCTTTGCCAAAGAAGTTATTAAACCTTCAATTGATCCTGACAGTAAATTTTTGTTTTATGACAATGGGTTATTGATGGCTATTTCTTCATCAATTGAAGAGATAAATGACAAACAAAATCTGTTAAAAATAAGCAAAGAATATCTTAATGGAAATAACGCAAAAAGTGCAAGTTTTATTCTGAGCAAAGAAGAGCAGTTTGTAGATATAACATACAAGTATATAGCAAAATACAATCTTTTTGGGACCATTTCACCCGGTTTTGACTATAAAGACACCCCCAAACACTATAAAATAAAGCTGTACTCATTGGAATCTTCTTCTGTTTTACTTGAATTCATTACAAAATACCCTTTTTCAAATCCTTTTCTAATTACACTTGTTGAAAAAAATAAAGACAGGGATGAATTTTTACTAATATTATGATGATAAGCTTCCTGGATTATCTTTATTCACATTTGATAAACTCAAGATCTTATGATTGCCAGGCAAAACTGTTGCAGGGAGGTATTTTGATGTCATTTCAAGTTTTATACATGCATGACATCTGCTCGGATTACAAAGAATTCTTAAAAACATTTGAACCCCATGCCAGATTTGAAAACAATTTTTCCATAAGTGTGCCGCAAAAAATTGGAGATATTCTGGTTGCAAGTATATTAAAAAATCCCTCTGCCATCGGCGAAGTAAACAATATGATTGGACTATTTTTGTGTAACCTCTCAACTTTTGAAACCAGGCTATACTTTTTTAAGAACAGCTATTACAAAATGCTGTTTTTTGATGATAAAAATTATACTTTTTATGGATGTATTTATGCAGTCAATGATAACCAATTAAAAATAAACATCTGTGAAGTTAACCTTCGCAAAACTATAGAAAGAACCCTGATGGAAGTGCCAATTATGGACCTGGATAATACCAATCAATTGCCAGACATCCTCTCAAATATCAAAATGATTAACCACCGGTATATTATAATCTTTGTTGAAAATTCAGAACAAAAAGGCTTCAGGATTATTCTCATCGACATGATAAATGAGAAATATTATGTTTATGAACCCAGAAATTGCTGTGGAGATTACCTTCTTTACACCTTCTCATTTATGGATTATATACCACCTGTTAATAATAACGACGGTTACATACTTATTAAAACAGGTAAAATTGAGCCACATGAAAAAAAATGCTCTGGGATAACCATAAGATAGAACGCATAGTGGATGCATTGGAAACCTTTATACTTTATCCTCAAAGTAAATTCATACAGGATATAATTTTGCAAAAACCCTATTTTGACTCATATCTGGTTGATTGCTCATTGAGAAATTTATCATTTGATTTTTACAATTTTATTGACGGACAATATTATTTTTACACCAAATATAAATTTGACAAAAATAAAACAGAACTCATAAAAATAAATTTGCACAACCTCACAAAGCAGGATTGCTATGTGTTAGATGGAATTGTTTATCCTCTTTTAAGGGATAGAGAGGGAAACTTTTGTGTATTCCAATGTTTGGAAGAACAAGAAAATGACAAAAGAAAACTAAAGATTGTTAACCATTCTGTTTTTAAAAATAAAAAACACACGGTAGATATTGATATCAGTAATGACGAACAATTATTATTTGCATACAATTTCTCTCTGGTATTTGAAAATTTCATAAGCGGCTTTGTATTAACTGCTTCACCAAAGATTGATTTTATCAATCCGAAACACTATAGAATAAAAATATACTCCACAAAAAACAGAAAACCTGTTTATGAATTTAATACAAAACACCTTGTATTTTTACACTGTGTATATGGTTTAATCAATAATTTTCTTAACCCTGAGGAACATTTGCTATTACTATTTTGATATCTTGCCTTTTATAAAATTTTTGCTTCAGCTCAAAAGGATGCAAAACAGTATTGAGATTCTAAAAGGGAACTGATATGATTAAATTCAAGAAGCAAGCACTATTGAAGCTCTATATCCGGGTGAAAAAATACACATCAAAAATTACAACACCTTCACGTTTGACAGAAATGAAAGATGCTTTGATATTTGTGAAAGCGATGGCTATCTTGTAACAGCAAAATTTTCACAGACAGACGGTTTTATCTTCAGGTTCTTTTCGCCCTGGGACAAAAGCTTGCTGCTGCAAACCAGACCCTGTTCAAAAATTCTTTATTTTAGCAATCCTCTAAACAATGAAGAAGTTCTGGTTATTCCATACTGACACAGAATCTTTAATTTGGGTTTTGAAAGCAATGAATATATAAAAAAGGGAAAATAACAATAATACAAATGCTTTTCAATCAATTCAGAGGTCAAAAGATAAAAGAATTATAGATAATAGTATAATTGAGATAATTTGCATATTTACAAAATAGCTGAAGAATGCGAGCAATATAAATAGCAAGTTATAACAGGTTCCAAACCCACGTAACTATCTTTAGCCTTTTTGAATTTGATTTTGAGTGGCTTTATTTTGTATGAATTTTGAGGTAAAAAAAGTTTCTGCTTAAATTATAAAACAGCAGATAATAAATACTTGAGTAATGGGGGAGAAAAATTGAGTTATATAAGGTTAGCTAAAATTGAAGATGCAGCTATTATGAGTAGAATACACGCTTTAACGTGGAAAGAAGCTTATAAAGGTTTGATACCGCAAGAATATCTAAATGGGATTTCGGAAGATAGGTGGATCAAGCCATTTATTGAGGCGTTATCTAACAAATTGCATGAAGCGGCGATAATAAATAACGGAGAAACTGATACTGGATGTGTTTGTTTTGGTAAATCGCGTGATGGAGAAGCTGGATATGGAGAGATTATATCTATATATGTTTTACCAGCATATTGGTCAACAGGGCAAGGTTATGAATTAATGAATTTTGCTTTAAATAGATTGAAAAAGCAAAATTTTGATTATTGTCACCTTTGGGTTTTGGAAGGTAATACGAGAGCTTTGAATTTTTACGAAAAGTATGGGTTCAGAAGTGATAATAAAGTAAGAATAATTAATATTGCAGGAGTAAATTTGAGAGAATTAAGGTATTCTATTAAATTATAATATGCTTTTTTCTATAGTTAGTTATTGTATTTCCCATTTCATCCATATTTATTACCAGTTAAGAATTTCTTTATAAAGCATTACATAGGAACCAACCAGATTTCATTTTTGGAGCTGCCGATTAACTTTCCTACAGATGAATTATCTGAGGCTTCATTACAACAAAAAATGTTTTAAAGGGTGAAATCAAAGCATACTTTTTAGATGAAAAAGAATCTTTCTTTGCAACAAAACTCGATGAAGGTTTTGTTCTCATTTTTGATACAGCAAAAGACGAAATAAAGGCTGTTGTAATTTATCCCTATCATGTCGAGGTATTTTCGTAAAATACAAAATAGATAAAATTTTAAATTGCTATAAATAATAGGCTTAGCAGAGCAAACCACCCTGCTAAGCCCAAATGTCTACTTAACTTATTTTGATTGATTTGAAGAATTTGCATTTGCAAAGCTTCTTATGCCTCTGCCGTTGCCAAAGCCTCTGCCTTGCCCTATATCCTGCTTTTGCCCGTTTTTACCACCAAATATTCCATACCCGGTTTGTGGTCTGTTTGTATAGCCCTGTCCGTTGCAGCTGCCAATTCGTGATTTCATCTGTGCCTTTATGCTATCTGCCTGCTCTTTGGTGATGATGCCATCTTTTACTTTTTGGTCAACCAAAGCAGCTTTTTCCTGATACACAGCATCTTTAAACTTCTCAGCTGTCACACCCTTTGACAGAGCTATCTGATAAAAAGTCTGTCCCTGTGACCTCAAAGCTACAACCTCATCAACTGTAAGACCTGTGAGCTTTGCTACAATTGAAGCCATAAACTGAGCACCATACCCTCTTGCCATGTGCAAAACTGTGGCATTAGCTGCTGATGTTGAGCTATTGTTTGAAACGCCTGTTGCAGCAAAAGCAGCCAAGTTCAGGGCAAGTACCAAAAAAGCCGCTGCCAAAACAAAACCTATTTTCCTTTTCATTTGAATCAACCTCCCAAAAACTAAAATTTTGTTTTGCAATTATAAATATAAAGGTGCTTTGTGAAACTGATGTGAAGAAACTGTGGAGTTTTTGTGAAGAAAATCTTTTTAAATAAATTGTGTTTTGAAAATGATGATTTTTGCGCAAGTCTCTGGTAAAATTTATTTAAGGAATCACCGCTTTTCGTATCCAAAATTCACAGGGAGTGAGTTACAGGTTGAAGATACTTCTGGTTGAGGATGAAGAAAAGCTCAGAAAAATAATAAAGTTGTATCTTGAAAAAGAAGGATTTGAAGTGGAAGAAGCAGCAGACGGAAACCAGGCAATCGAAAAATTTCAACCTTCTATGTACTCTGCTGTGATCTTAGATGTCATGCTGCCACAAAAAGATGGCTGGAGCGTGTTAAGAGAAATAAGGAAAAAGGATGATACGCCGGTTATTATGCTGACAGCCCGCGGAGAGGATGATGATAAGATATTTGGATTTGAACTTGGTGCTGATGACTATGTTGTAAAGCCTGTCAGCCCCAAGGAGATTGTTGCACGTGTAAAGGCAATTTTAAAGAGAGCTAAAAAACCTGTTTTAGCTGACATTCTGTTCATTGACAAAGCAGCAAGAGAGGTTTATGTAAAAGGCCAAAGAGTGAATCTAACTCAAAAAGAATATGAACTTTTACTGTACCTGTATGAAAGGCAAAACATTGCACTTTCAAGAGAGCAAATTTTAAACAGCGTATGGGGTTATGATTATTACGGAGAGCTCAGGACTGTGGATACACATATTAAAAACCTCAGAGAGAAGCTTGGAGATATCAGAGAGTGTATTAAAACAGTAAGAGGATATGGATACAAGTTTGAGGTGAAAAAATGAGAAGAATAAGCCTAAAACTTCTTACCTACACACTGATTTTGCTCTTCATTATGCTTGGATTGAGTTTTTTTCTACAAAGCAATATCATAACAAGTGGTTTTAAAACCAATTTGAAAAATAAAATGATTCAATACGCAAAAGACATTGCTGATAAGTTTAAGAATAACCTTGACTATTCAAGTGAAGCAGATAACATCGCCAGTATTATAAACGGCAGAGTATCAATATATGACTCAACCGGCAGTTTGATAGATTCTTATGGAAGACTGATGTTTGGAAGAACAAGGAACATTGAAAGACAAACAATTTTGGATGTTTTATCAGGAAAAACTATCTACAAAACAGACCAAAGAACATTTCAGGGAAGTACATTATTTACCTTAGGAATGCCTGTTATTAACAATAATAAAATCATAGGAGCAATATTCATTCATACTCCCTTGCATGACATACAAAATGACGTGAGAAATGTCAAAAATCAAATCTTTATCCTTTTTATCGCTGCCCTTTTAATATCAATAATCGGTGCATATGTGCTGAGCAGCCTGTTCACAAAACCGATTCTAAAAATCAATGACGCAGCCAAAGCTATAGCAAGTGGAAATTATAACGTTAAAATTAATGTTAAAAACAAAGATGAAATTGGTGAGCTTGCAAACACAATCAATCTCATGGCTCAAAATCTTTTAACAACAGAGAAGCTAAGAAGAGATTTTATAGCAAACACAACTCATGAGCTGAGAACCCCGCTAAGTATTATAAAAAGTTATGCTGAGGCTATATACGATGGCATATTGGAAAAAGACCAAATCAAAGAATATGCAAGTTCAATTATGGAAGAAGCTGAGCGTTTGAATAATCTAATAAATGAAATTCTTGAGCTATCAAAATTGCAATCGGGGGCAGTTCAGCTGAGTACTCAACCTATAAACTTAAAAAATCTTTTTAGTGAGATTATTTCTGAATTAAATATTATTAAAGGAAACAGAAAGCTTTGGCTTTTTGAAAATGATATTGTATTAAAAGGCGATGCTAAGCTTTTGAAAATAGCTTTCAGCAACATTATTGTAAACGCAATCAATCATACAAATGACACAGGAAATATTTTTATAAAAGCTGATAAAAAACACGATTATATCGAAATATCAATCAAAGATGATGGTGAAGGAATCGATGAAGCAGACCTGCCATACATTTTCAATAGATTTTACAGCACCAATACCAGAAAAGGAATAGGCGGACTTGGTTTGTCAATAGCAAAAGAAATAATCCAAATGCACAATGGTGAGATCAGTGTTTTTAGCAAAAAAGGAGAAGGAGCTGAGTTCATTGTAAAGTTCAAATGTTAACCACACATTGAAATACCAAAAATCAAAGGGGCTGTTAAAAAATTCACACCAGCCCCTTGAACCTATTTTTATTGCATCATTTAAATTTAATGTTGTATTTTGAAATCTTCTTTCACCATGCGAATTAATTTTGCAACTCTTCAACAATCCTGTCCACAATCCTCTCCTGATACCCGGCAAGCTGAAGCTCTTTCATCTTCCGGCAGACGCTTTGAAGCTGAGCAGATTCAATATTTTTCAGCATCTCAAGGCGCCTTTCATCAATCTTATTTTGAGATAGTGCCAGAAGATAGTGGCTTTCGTCCATGCAAAGTGGCTTTGCACCAAAGTTTTGAATTACCCTGTCTGCAATCAAAAGCCCCTCCGGGTCAAAGTCGCCCGAGTAAAGCAGCTCAATATTTGTTTTTGCTATGCTTTCAATTACTATCCTGCAGGAAAGCCTCAGATGCCCGTTTGTGCACACAGCAGAAACCTCAGGGACTTTTTGCACAATGGCAGAAAACACAGCAGGATTCTCAACAATCACAAGCTTATTTGAATATGCAAAAAACCCTCTGTAATCCTTTATTGTATAAAGCGGTAAAATCAGTGGCTTTTTCTGGCTGCCGAAGCACCTGAGCCCTTCATCCTCTTTTCCATCTTCAACATACCCGCCAATGTTGTACAAAAGACACCAGTTTGAAAGCTCATCAATCAAGATGTTGTTATCAAAAAGCAGTTCTGATTTTTCCTCTGCATTCTGTGGAAACTCTTTACCGCTTAAAATGCTCAAAAGCTTCAAAAATATCTTTCCTGCGTCTTTATCATGGTCAAAAAAGTGGGGGTTGCCCGTGGTCCTTGTTGCAAAAATAGCTAAGGTCTCAGGGCTCTGCGGTCTTTTTAAAATCGCTTCTATGACCTTTTTCATCATCTCCAAAAACTCTTTCTGCGAATACTTTTTGTAATAGCTTTCAAACCATTTGAAATTTTCCCTGAAAGCATCCAAAACCTCTGCGGCGTTTTCATCAGCCTCAAAATGTGCCGACAAACTTTCAAAAAACTTCAACACCCTTTCACTTTCCAGATGCTTTTCTTCCTTTTTGGTGATAACCTCTTTTTTTAAAACCGCTGACAGAACGCTTTTAAAATCAAGCCCTGAGAACTTAGTGTCCTGAAACTTTGTCTCCGCAAAGTCCTTTACATCAATTACAAGCCTGTCGCCTCTCAAAACCCTTCTAAGATACCGCGACAAAGCCTCTTTTTCCTCTTCACTCGGATTTTCCAGAATCACTCTGCCAGAAAACCTGCCCAAAGACCTGTATTTTTGGTAAATAAGCTCCAGCGCACGCCTAAAGCCTTTTTGCGAAAAGTACTTAACACACTCATAAAAAATCCTATCCTCTGTCATACCTCAACCAGCACCTTCTTGTATCCATTCCAGATATACTTTACTTTTAACACAGATGGCTGATTGTTCTCTCTCAAAAGCTCGTATATGCAAAGTCCTGGCACTGTTTTGTAATCGCCCCACAGAACCTGAGAGTTCATTATATAGTCAAATTCAAGCTTTTCTATCAGATCAAACATGTTTTCAATGTTGTTCTCATCAACACCAGCAAACGCCTCATCAAGTGCAATTATTCTCGGTGCAAAATTCGCAGCGCTCTCATATTTTGCGCACAGTGCCGCAAACAGTGGAACGTATATGGAAAGTGCTTTTTCACCGCCAGAGAACCTGTCAAATGCATTGTTTGTAAGCTCTTTTCTGCTTTCCCCTACCTTCTGGTAGTAGAGCCTGAACTCAAACCACTGTCTGTAATCAAGAACCTCTTTGATTATCTCATAGAGCGTTGCAAAGTTTTCGGGGTTTTCCTGGTACCTTTTTGCCTTTTCTATGCGCGACCTGAAATGCATTGCAATCCTGTTTCTGTCATCATCTGTTGCGGCAAGAGGGTCCTTGCTCAAAAGCTTTACCAGCTCACCTGTAGAAAGCTCATCCTCTGCCTCCTGTCTTTTCTGCTCCCATGAAAGCCGGAATGTAAGACCGCTTGATGTAGACAAATTTGCCATAAGCTCATTCATTTTCTTTACCCAATCCTGGGCAAGCATGATTTTCCTTGAAATCTTAAAGCCTATATTCTTTGCCAGAACATCTTCAAAAAGCTCTCTTTCGCTCTCTGTTATCAAGTTCTTTTTCTCGGCAATTTCCATTTCAATTTCATCTATAAACTGGTAAAGCGAAAGAAATCTCCCCTCTTTCCTGCAGGTCCACAAATACCTTTTGTAGGTTGTTCTGTCATCTTTCCAATCAACAAGGTTTGCTCCAAACTCTGCAAGCTGGATCTGTGTTGTATAATGGATGGACATAAGCCTCTGAAGTATCGAAGAAAAATCCTTCTGAGAATACTCTTTAAGAATTTCTTCCTTTGACTTTGCAAACTCTATAAGCTTTTGCTCATCCTCAAATTCTACCCCTTTGAAAACAAAACCAAATCCAAGCTCTATCTTAAAAGAGGACATAGCCAATTCATATTCACTTTCAATTGACTCAAGATCCTGTTTTAAAAACTCAAGCTTCTGTTCAGATGCTGCTTTTTGGGAAGTCACCTCAAAAAGCTTTTCATTAAGTCTTTTTCTCTCAACCGGGATGTTCTCAAGCCTCTCAAACGCTCTTCTCTGCTTGTCAAAAAGTCTCTGAGCATCCTCGCTCGAAAGCCTTTTTTCAATCTCCCCTTTCTGAAGATTTAAAACCCCCAACTTTTCAGAAATCCTGTGAACATCGCCATTTAAAGTATCTACACTTTCTTTTATCTGTTCATATAACCTGTTCAGACTCTGGTGCGTTTTTTCAATTTCCTGCTTATGCAGCACCTCAGTCTCAAGTCTCAAAAGTAAGTTCGACAGCGCACTTGCGTCCTGTTTTGCTTTTGCAAAAACCTCTTTTGAAGACGGTACTGACAGCTTTGTTGCAATCAGTGAAATTTCATATTTCAGTTGATTTTGCTTATTTGTCAGCTCTTTTATTCTCTCTTCAAAAGCTTCAATCTCAATCTGAAGCTTTGAAATATTCCTCTCAACCCCATTTATCATGTCAAAGGCAGTGTCCAAGTCTGCAGATGTCGGAAAGTTTTTCTTTTCAAGCTCTAAAACCTCAAGCCGGGATTTTAGAAAATTTGCCTCAGCTTTCTTTTCTTCCAGCTCTTTTGCAAGAGTTTGAATCTCCTCCTCAAGCTGCAAAATTAGCATTTGTTTGTACCTTCGCCTGTTCTCAATGCCTATATACCTTGCCTGTTCATGTGTGGTTGTCTTCCCTTTCAATATGCCATTTCCAAACCGCCCATCTTCACATACATATATTCCATCATCTACAGGATTTATATGGATACTGTCAATTACAGCGGCAACCTCCTGTCTCAAAGCATCTGCATTTTCAAAGTTTGCAACCTCAAGATACTCATTTAGTGTGTGAGAAAAGTATGCCGGCTTTGGAAAAAGTACAACTTCCTTTTCATCCTCCAGAAGTTCATCAATTTCATTTTTATACTTTTCTGGCACAATAAGAACATTTAAAACCCCAAGCTCAAAAAGTGCATCCTCAATCACAGCTTTTAATCTCTCATCTGTGCCCGGTTTAAAGTCAACTGCCATGTAAAAAGGCACAAACGGCACACCTTTTTCTAAAAGTCTCTGTCTTACCTTCTTTTGTTTCTCTGAAGATGGTATAAACTCGTCTTTCTGGCTCTGAATCTCCTCAATTTTTTGCTTTCTGTCTTTAATTCTCTCTTTGAGTAGATTCATTTCAAACTCGATCTTTCGCAAGTTGTCTGAGATTGACAGATAATGTCTGCCATACACATCATTCAAAATCTTCTTTACACCTTCATACTCGCCCTTTTGTGATATTGTGTTTATCAGCTGAAACATCAAAGTTATATCATCAGCCTCTGCTTTTAAAACTTGATTTTGTTCAAAATAGCTCTTGATTTTGCTCTTTAGAATGTTTTTTGCATCTTCAAGCTGAAGAATTAAAAGATTTAACTTATCCTGGTACTTTTGAAGCTGAATTTTGCCCTGGTCAAGTCTTTTCAGCTGGTTATCCAGGTCTTTTTGCACATCCTGCAGGGCATCATAGTTTTTAAGAGCCTTTTCCACTTCAGCTATGAAGTTTGTTAGCTCAGATTTTAGAATGTCCAAACTCTTTTGCTCATTTTTTTCAAAAATATCAATTACATCCAAAAACCTTTGCATATTCAAACTCTCAAGCAGCTTTTTGCTCTGCTGAACATAGTCCTTTATCAAATTCTGAGAATTCAAAAGCTGGTGTTTTGTGTGCTTTATGTCAGCATCTGCCCGAGAGAGCCTTTGCATGTGGTCATTTAAACTTGAAAGTTTTAAAGTTTTTTGAGTTTCCAAATCCTCAATTTCAGCATTTAGTTCGATAAGCTTTTGCTGAAGCTTAAATATATCACTTTCTTTTATGCTCTCAAGCCTGAACTTCAGCGCCTGTTCTTCCTTTTCAATACTGTCAAGACTATTTCTCAGATCTGATTCCATATCTGTGAGTTTTTGAAACTCTTTTGAGAGTATCTCACACCTTTCTTTTGCCTTTGTCAGTTTTTTATACGATTCTATCAGCTCAGAAATTCTCTGGTACATTAAAAATCTGTTGTACTCATCATACGCTCTTTTTATCTTTTCAAGGCAGGATTGGATTGCCTCCAAATTTTTAAGCTCTGTCTGGATTTTGTCCATGTTTTCAATCGACTCTGAAAGGCTGCGAAGGTCACTTTCGGACAGTGCAGGAAGCGACTCTTGCAAAATACCGCATATCCTGTCTGGCTTTATATCCCTTGAAAGTTTCGGTGCTCGAACACGGATTATCAGATCAATCAGGTTCTCAAAGTCTTCCACATTTTCAAACCCAAACAGGACCTTGTTTACCTCCTGCATATAATCTCTTCTGCTTGTGAAAACCCTGCCACCACTGCCAATCAGGTTCTCAAACTTTCTTCTTGTGAGAGGAATCTTCTGTTCGCCCATCTTTTCATAGAAGAATATATCAATCCCAAACCTTCTGTTGTCTGTCAGTACAAAATACCAGCAGTCAACACCTGAGCCCCTTTTTGCTCTCATACCCATACCAATTGAAACAAATATGTTTTCCTTTTTGAACTCCAGAAAAAGGTATGCTGTCGACTCATTCTTCCCTGAGATATCCTGCTCGCCCAGGACATAGTCCTCAAGCTTTCTCGCGTTTGAGCCGAAAGAGTCAAGCCTTGATGGATGATAGTTGCCGTCCAAAAGGAGTGTTATGAAACTCTGCATTGTGACAGACTTTCCAGACCCGTTTGGACCGCGAATCAGCATCCTTCCATCAAAAAAGTCAAAATACTCTTCATCATAGTACCAGTAGTTAAAAACACCTGCTCGGGATAGCACCCACCTGCGTTCCTTGCTCATTCTTGATCAAAAAACCTCCATCTTGTTCTTTTTTAAAAATGCTTATTTTTAAATACTCTCTTCAGCCTCATCTGAAGCCTGGTACTCGCCAACCACCTTCAGATAAATTGGATAGATTACAACAAACCCGTCTTCCTGCAGTTTTGCAAATCCAAGTTCGCACAAAAACTTTAAAAACTCATCAAACACTTTATCAAGGCTTTTTTCTCGCCATTCTTTATTCCAAAAGTTTTTGTATTGCTTTTGCACATCTTCCAAAATGGATTTCAAAGCATTTATGTGAATCTCCAGGGTTTCATTTGCAGGATTAAGGCTGTATTCACCTTTTTCTATCTTTGACAAAAGCTGGCTTGAGACCAAAAGAAGAATGTCGCAGAGGTTACTATCGTCAGGATAGGTATTTTTATAGCTCTCATTAATAGCCAAAAACGCAAAAGACTTGAATATATGAAAACTTGCCTCTGGCAGATGTTTTTCAAGCTCTGCTGTAATGTTAACCTTTTGACGTTTTATATACAAAAGCTCATCCTCATTTTCAAAACTGACACTGCCATCAACAACAAGCCCCCTGTATGCTTTAATCCTTTTGATATCTGATATGGGCTGTGAAATTCCGTTTGCAAACTCAAATTCACTGTTCAAAATCTCCTGCCAGCTGCTGTACTCAGTAATACTCTTTGGAAACACCCTCATAAAATATCGTGAAATCCCCGTCGACTCGTAAAGCACCTCTGCCTCACTATTTTCTGCAAACTCTTCCTGATTACCATCGTCAATTCTTATCATCCTCATCTTCTCACAAAACTTAAGCACTCTGATAAGTGATCGTCTGTTTGAGTAGAGTGTCCAGTCAATCTCTTCATCTGGAAAGTTCATCCTGATATACTCTGTGATGTTGGAAAGCAAAAACTGCTCTTCCACCCCTTTGTCTTCCAAAAAGGCAAGGACAAGGCACAAAAATGCATAGTCCCGCGGCTGTTCAAAATCAAGCACTCCCATATACTCTTTTGGAACAAGTGGCACCTTTTCAAGCTTTACCATGTTTGAGGTTGTTATAAATTTCAGACCCAGGTTTTTCACAATGAATTCTCTTGTCTCTTTATCAAGATTTTTTAGCTGGTAAAAGGTCTCGCTATCCTCTTCTTTCAATATCCAAAAATTCTCAAGAAGCTTCAAAAGATTGCTCATATTTTCGCTCTTCCTTCTTTCGCAAAGGTTTTTGTTATTTATCAACAAACTCAATGACATACGCTGGCATGTCCATTTTGCCATCAGTGCACTCCAAGATACATCTTCTGTCATCCTGAGGTATTAAGACTTTAAACTTTTTGCCAGAGTCAGTGTTTGCCACTTTGCTGCCAAGCCCTCGTGACAGCCACACAAAAAGCCTTTTTCTGACCTCTGGTGTAATCACAGGAAGCTTTTCAAACTCTATTTTGTTGCCTTTAAGGAGACTTTGCAAAAGTTCATTTTCTTCTTCAATCTTCTTTTTGTACTCTTCAAACCTCTTCTTCTTTTCTTCAGAAAACTCGCTTGCGGGAACCACCTTGCTCTTTTCTCTTATTAATCTTCCCCGTGACTTCAAAGGCACTTTAAATCCTGGAAGGTCAAGAATGCCAATAGCTGTTGACTCGGTGGCTCTTGGAAAGTCACCTGTGATATATTTGGGACACATCACGCCAAATACAACAGAAGATAACTTATGACACTCTGATATGTCAAGATTTGAAAACAGTCTTGCCAAATGCTTATACTCCTCTGTTCTGTTTACTTTAAGTGTTGAGGACTCTGAAAGCCTTGCTGCATAACTTGAAACCTTTCTAATTATCTGCTGAATCTGCTCAAGAAGCCTTTCTGCCTGCCCGTTTGGGCTGACAAACCAATCTTTTATATTCTGCCATCTGCCTTTGATGTACCCTTCTATTGTGCTGCTATCTCTGAATATATTTTTCGGATGTTCTTTTTCTGCCTGAATTATGTACATCAAAAGCTCATCCACCCTGTACTGTGGCAGGTTCAAAAAAAGAGATCTTATTCCTGGCAGATAATTTTGAAATATATCATGAAAATTGTAAAGGTAATGCAAAAGCTTTGACTTGTATTCCAAAAACTTTTCTTTTATCATCAGGCTTTCATACTCAGAGGATGTCAGCATAGAAATATACTCAGTATAACTATTTTCTATTTCCTCAAACGCACCTGTTAGCTCATCCCACCAATCAACTGCCTGTTTTTGCGGATCTTTTAAAACCAGATCAACGCTGAGCAAAAGCCTGTATATCTTTTCTATATGTTTTGGGTTTAGCTCTGCTTTTGTCTCCTGTGAATTTTCAAGCTCGAACAAAAACCTTTCTATCCTGAGCCCAATTGAGGTAAGCTCGTACAAAAACCTCTTGTTTTTGAACTCCTGCAAAGTGGCTGTTTTTGATGTATCCTGGGTGGACTTGAGATTTCCCCAGTCAACAAGGCTTTTGAGGTCCTGCTCGCACATATCCTCTGTATAGTCAGAAAAATTTGGAAGTGTCTTTAAAAAGCTGTATATCTCATCCTTTGTGAGCCTGTTTTTGTACTGCATATGGCTCAAAAAGCAAAACCTCATAATGGTTCTGTACCTTTCAGCATTTGGCTCTGTGAGATATTTAAATTGTTTCATCTGTGAGAAAAGAGGTATTGTAAATTGCGTCATGACAATTATCTCATCCCTGAAAGTAGATTTTTAGTTTATTTTATTATACCACAAAAAATAAAAAAGCTCTCTTTGGCAGGTTTAAACAAAACAGCGCAATTTCTGCCAATGAGAGCTGGCATGTCATCATTTTCAGCTTGCTGTTTGAAGTGCCTTTTTAAGCCTGCTTATTTCAACCTCGTGTCTTCCCAGAATCTCGTAGAACACCTCAACATTGACCCTGTTTTCTTTTAACTCCCTTACATCCTCTTTTAAGGTTCTGATATCATCTGAAAGTCTTCTCACCGCAAGCTCAACAATTGAAATTCTGTCATCTATGTATTTTTTAAGCTCTTCGTGCTCGCGCGCATTTTGCTGCATGTAAGACTCCTGTATCTCAGCCATAAGCTCAAGCTTTCTTTTGAGGTCCTCAAGCATAACAGAGTTTCTGGTTGTCTCAGCCTCGAGCCTGTCAATTCGTCTTTCAAGACCGTCAACTCGCCTCTCAAAAGCCTCAACCTTCTTCTCAAGCACATCAAGTCTCTTTTCAAGTGCATCAAGCCTCTGTTCTACTCTGTCAAGCCGTTCTTCCACTCTGTCAAGTCGCTGTTTTACCTCATTTAAGCCTTCATTTATGGTATTAACCTTTTCCAACACAAGACCTAACATTTGCTTAACCTCATCCATCTTTCTACATCCTCCAGCTTGAGTTTAAATTTATTATATCCCAACCACTTTCAATTGTAAATTTGAAAATATTATCTATTAAGTATCAACATGGCATCGCCAAAACTGAAAAACCTGTAGCGTTCTTCAACTGCTACTTTGTATGCATTCATTATCCTCTCATATCCACCAAACGCACACACAAGCATCATCAAGGTTGTATCCGGAAGATGAAAGTTTGTGACAAGCCCATCGAGAATCTTAAACTCATAACCCGGATAGATAAAGATGTCTGTCCAGCCTTTTTGAGCTTTTACCAGGCCCTTTTCATCCGCTGCTGACTCTAAAACCCTGCATGATGTTGTGCCAACCGCAATTACCCTTTTGCCAAGCCTTTTTGCCTCATTTATTCTCTCTGCCACATCTTCTGATATCTCATAATACTCCTCATGCATTTTGTGCTCTTCAATATTCTCAACCTTCACAGGCTTGAATGTGCCAAGCCCAACGTGCAAAGTCACATACAAAATCCAAACACCTTTTTTTGAAATTCTATCAAGCAGCTCCTCTGTAAAGTGAAGTCCTGCAGTCGGTGCTGCAGCAGACCCCGGAATTTTACTGTATACCGTCTGATACCTTTCCACATCTTCAAGCTTTTCTTTTATATAAGGTGGAAGTGGAATCTCGCCCAGGCTCTCCAAAACCTCTTCAAATACACCTTCATAGTAGAACCTTACAATCCTTGTGCCCTCATCCCGGTTAACATGTAGAACCTCGGCCTTCAGTCTTCCGTCTCCAAACACAAATCTTCTTCCTTTTCGTGCCTTTTTGCCCGGGCGTGTCATAACCTCCCATGTATCTATGCTGAGTCTTTTTACAAGCAAAAACTCAATAAAGCTGCCCGTGTCCTCACGCTGACCAATCAGACGTGCTGGAATCACCCTTGAGTTGTTAAGAACAAGGCAGTCACCCTCATTTAAATACTCCACAATATCACGGAAAATTCTGTGCTCTATTTTCCCATCCGGCAGAAGTACCATTAGCCTTGATGAGTCGCGCGGTTCAACCGGTTTTTGCGCTATCAGCTCATCCGGCAGGTCATAGTGAAAGTCGCTGAGTTTCCACTTTCTCATCTTTTTTCAATCTCAACTCCTGTGTAATAGTGTTTTATAATCTGTTTATAATTGTACCCTCTTTCTGCAAGTCCCTTTGCACCCCACTGGCTCATCCCAACACCGTGTCCCCAGCCTTTGCCATTGAACGTGTATGTTGTGGGGACTGAACAAATCTCTTCCAAAGTTCCATCCTCCTTCACAATCTTTACTGTGGGGGGTGTTTTTTTAGTAGCACTTTCCCCAGAGCCTGCAAAATCTTGATTTTGCGAATAAACATCATTGTACACAGATGAAAAAACGTCATCTCCGAAAGGAGAATAAGTGCTGCTAAAAACTGTCTTCTCATATTCTTTGCTTTCAAGCCCACCGTCGTTATCACCGGCAAAGATTTTGCTGCTGCCAATCCTTGTCCTTCTTACATTCCCATTTTCATCTACAACCCTGACATCAGCATCTGTTGAGATTGTATATGCCTGGCTGTAAAGGCCAAATAATGACCTTGTTGCTTCCTTTTGACATTCATATACACCATCTGTTCCGACAATTCTGAGTCTCAAAACCCTTCCAGCCTTTGTATACTCCAGAACCTTTATATCCAGTATATCCCCAACATCAATATTCTTCTTTTTCAACATATTCCTTATCTCATCTTTTGTGAACTGGAAGGTCCATGAGGACTTTGAATTTTGCGCTTCTTTTGAATTGTCAACAGACCTTAAGTATTCAACAGGATACAGCCAGACGTTCTCAGAATCCTCGGTTGGAATTCCGCCTGTTGATGAAAAGTAAACAGCATCAATCAATGATCCTTTGTATGTTATTACCTCACCTCTTGTTGAGTCAACTGCCAGTATAGCCCGTTTTTCGCCATATGTGCCATCAACCGCTCCACCGTAAACCTGGCAGTGGTCTGTCGGGCACAGGTCAAACCCCTGTGCACTGTGTTTGCCAAGATTTTTTACAGCATATGTTCTTGCAATCACTGCAAAGGCTTTAACAGCTTCTATGTTCCAGAGCGGATCTATCTCCATCCTTATAACACCGTACAGGTACTCTTCTAACTTTGAAAGGTTTATAACTGTCATGTCACTTCCCTTTATGCGCTTAAACTCAACCCTGCCCCTGTACCATCTGCCGTCAACCTTTATTCTTTCAATCCCATTCTGACTCTGTGGAATCAGCATCAAAAATCTGCTATCCTGTCCGTCAAACCCAAACAGTATTTTACCCGCCTGGTCCTTTACAAGCACCATTGTATCAGATGAATATAAAGTCGCACCCTCAAGCTTTGACTGAAGCTTTTTGGCATCCTGAAGATTGTCAAAACATCCCATCAGGATGGAATATCCATTGTTGATATAGCCCACAAAAGCATCTTTGGAAAAGCCAGCAAAGTTCTTCAAAGCATCGCTTGCTGTCCTGTATGATATATATCTTCCCACTGCAACATGTATATTTGGACCCTGTTTCCCATCCTTTTTGTAAACATCTTTTGACACAGTCAGCGTGTCTTTTTGTGTGCTGGCAACCGTGACAAAGCTCCTGTCATCAGAGATTCCTATGTAAAGTCCGCCTTTTGCATAGATTTTCGTTTCATCAACCGGTTTTGACTTACCATACCTGTCGGCGTAGTATATTCCTATTCTTATCCACTCAGGAATTTGTGTTTGAGAAAATGCGGACAATATATTAATTGAAAGAACAATAAATACAAGTGCAAAGACTGCCCCGCAAAAACCTTTTTTTCTCAATTCTGACTCTCTCCCCCGACAATGCTTTCCTTTAAGTTTCTACCTTATTATTCTATTGTATCAAAAACCCCTCTTGTTAGTCTATTGCAAAAGGAATATAATTTTATCTATGAATTTTAGAAATTATATTTTTGTGGAGGGGCAAAAGAAATTGTATATCATAGTGGTGGGATGCGGGAAGGTAGGGTCTAATCTGGCAAAGTCGCTTGCCGACGAAGGACATGACGTTGTTGTGATAGACTCTGACGCCAAAAACTTTGAACGGCTGGGTCCTGATTTCAATGGCATGAAAATCCAGGGTGTTGTGATTGATGAGGATGTGCTAAAGCAAGCGGGAATAGAAAGGGCAGACGCCTTAGCAGCAGTGACACCTGATGATAGCACAAACATTATGATAGCACAGATAGCAGAGGAGATCTATCAGGTTCCAAAAGTTATTGCAAGGATATACGACCCACTGCGCGAGGACATCTTCCATTCACTCGGGCTTGAGACAATCTGCCCTACCACCTTGGCTGTTGAGTATATAAAGTCAATACTGCTTTCGCGCGAGATTCGCCACAAGCACAGATTTGGCAAAGACAATGTGTTTTTCAAATACATCACACCAAAAAGGGATGATATAGGCAAAGGACTGGATAAGATTGTTCTTTCTGATAACTGTTATCTTTTCGGAATAATCAGAAACCAACATTTTTATTTTAAAAGCAAGCACATAAAACTTCAGGAAAACGATATTATGGTAGTTGCTGAGAAGAAGGTGAATGCATGAGAGTTGTAATTGTGGGCGGTGGCAAAGTGGGGTATTTTTTGACAAAGCTTTTAGCAGAAAGAGGCAAATATCACATAACAGTGATCGAAGAGCAGCCAGAGCTTTGCAGAAAGGTTGCTGAAGAGTTTTCAAATGTAACTGTGATAGAAGGTGATGGTACTTCGCTTGACACACTTTCGGATGCAAAGGTGTACAGGTGCGACTTTTTCATCGCTGTCACAGGAAAAGATGAGGACAACCTGATATCGTGCCAGCTTGCCAAAAAGGTGTTTGAAGTCAAAAGAACCATTGCAAGAGCCAACAATCCCAAAAATATCAATGTGATGAAGCGCCTCGGGGTTGACAATGTCATATCCTCAACAGATATAATTGCAAAGATCATAGAGCATGAGGTTGAAATAGAACCTTTGAGCGTTCTTGCAACACTCAAAAACGGTGAGATAATCGTGTTTCAGACAGTTGTTCAGAAAAACTCACCTGCTGCAAACAAAAAGATAGCAGAAATCCCTTTTCCAAAAGAGAGTATTATAGGTGCAGTTATAAGGGAAAACGAGACGTTTGTGCCATCGGGTGACAGTATAATCCTGCCCGGCGACACTCTTCTTGTCATCATAAATGAAAAAGACAGGGCAGAGTTCAAAAAGCTCATTTCCTCAAAATAGTTGCGAGGTGAGATCAGTTTGAAGAGAAAAAGAAACATTGCCCAAACAGCAGTTGGTGTTCTGGTTGAGCTTGGTATTGCCCTTAGCTTTATAGCGGCAGGATTTTTAGCGGCAGTTCTAATCAGCATTCTGTTTTAATTTAGCAATAAATGCTCAAGAAGGAGACAGGAATAAAGATGGAGAAGTCTTTTTTCAAACCGGGTCACATTGAACTCAGGCATATACTCTATATGACAGGTAAAACTCTGAGCGCCATTGGGCTTGTTGAACTAATTGCTATTGTAACATCGCTTTTGTACAGAGAATGGAACATGGCGTTTGACCTTATGATTGGCACGGGGCTGTTCTTTGTGGTGAGTTTTATTTTTATCTTCATTGGCAGGGACACCAAAGACCAGCGGTTTTCATGGGGTGCAGGCATGAGCATGGTGGCACTCACATGGGGACTTGGGTCTTTGATCTCTGCTGTGCCATGCTATCTATCAGGACACTTTGCATCCTATCTGGATGCATTTTTTGAGGTGATGAGCGGGTACACAACAACAGGGCTTGTTCTGATTCAGGACCTTGACCATGCACCAATGGGGCTCAACATGTGGCGGCACCTTATCACATACATTGGCGGACAGGGCATGGTGCTGATGACGCTGAGTTTTTTAGCCTCAGGTATGAAAGGACTTTTAAAGGTCTACATGGGTGAGGCAAGAGATGAGCAAATCTTTCCGAATGTTATTCACACTGCAAGGATAATCTGGTTTGTGAGCCTTCTGTATCTGGTCCTTGGCACTGCAGCACTTACAATAACCGGGGTTTTTATTGGTCTTCCTTTTGATATGGCATTTTTCAGAGGCTTCTGGATGTTTCTGGGCGGCTGGGACACAGCGGGCTTTGCGCCGCAATCCCAGAATGCAATGTATTTCCACAGCGCTTCTTTTGAAATTATATGCATGGTAATAATGATTCTTGGAACAATAAACTTTGCCCTGCATTATTTTATTTTGAGCGGAAATTACAGGGAAGGAATCAGAAATGCCGAGATAAAAAGCCTGTTTGTAACAGTAACATCCCTGAGCATACTGGGGTTTGTTTCGCTGAGAGCAATCTACAGCACACCGCTTGTGTCTTTCAGAAAGGTATTTTATCACTTTCTGTCTGCCCACACAGGCACAGGGTTTGCAACACTCTATTCGCAGCAGTTTTTCTATGAGTGGTCAGATGCTGCCATAATACTCATTGTAATAGCAATGCTTGCAGGCGGTTCTGTTTGCTCAACAGCAGGTGGTATCAAAGCACTCAGAATTGCAATTCTGGCAAATGCACTTGTAAATGACATTAAAAAAATGATTCGACCGGACTCTGCTGTTGTTGTCGAAAAATTTCATCATCTAAAAGAGGTTACTTTGCAGGACAGGCATGTGAGAAATGCATCCATTATTGTGCTTTTGTACATTGCAACATTTGCAATTGGAACCTTAGCAGGAACTTTTTATGGGTATCCACTAAAACAGGCTATGTTTGAGTCAGCTTCAGCGCTTGGAAATGTTGGACTTTCAAGCGGAATTACCCAGCCTTCCATGCCAAACGGGCTTAAAGTGATTTACATCTTTATGATGTGGGTTGGAAGGCTTGAGTTTATGTCCGTGATTGCGCTTTTTGCATTTTTATTTAAAGAGGCAAAGGAAGGATAGAAAAGAAGATGATGAGAAAACTTTTGATTTTTATAACTGTAATTCTAATCGGCTTTGCGGCAAAGCTTTCCTCAGAAATTGCTCTTGCAAAGCCCATTGACAGCAATACTCTTATCAACAACGCTTTCAAATACGATGGGAAAATAGTTGAATTTCAGGGCGAAGCAATAGGCGAGATAATGAAAAGAGGAGATTTTGCGTGGGTCAACATCCACGATGGGCAGAATGCCATCGGAATTTTTATGAGATATGAAGATGCAAGAAAAATAAAATTCCTGGGAAGGCATAGAGTAAAAGGCGACATTGTCTTTGTAAAAGGCACATTTAACAGGGCTTGCAAACAGCACGGCGGAGATCTGGACATACACGCACAAAAGGTTGAGATTGTAAAAAGAGGGTACAAAATGGATGAGAAAGTTGACAGGAAAAGAGCAGTTTTGGGGATAGGAATTTTTTTGCTCGGCAGCTTTCTCATGTGGGTTGTGTTCAGGAATAAATGGTAAAAGGCTGGCTTAAATCAAATATTGCCAGCCACTATTTATTCCTGTATAAGATTTTTTACGGTTTTACCATACTTACCACCCTGCCATCATACCCCAGGATGAGATACACTCTCTGACCAACTTTGAATGTGTCTGCTAAAAGAACTGCTGGGTCAAAATCCTCGCTCACCTCATACGTCCTGTCTACAAGCTTTCCTGATGCCTGGTCATATACGCTCACAACAATAGACTTTGGTGTAAACCTTGCTGGCTGGTAGCTTTTGATATAACCTTCAACCTTATCATCTACAACAAGTATGAACTTGTTGCCACCCCAGATGTCTGTCACAGCATACACAACATCATTTTTCTGAATAGAACTGTAACTTACACTATCTCCATTTTTTATAACCAAATTACTGCCACTTAAATCCAGATCACCTGCTTTCAAAGTCAGGTAGGTTTTTTCGTTTGCAAGGTATGGTTTGCTGTATACCGGGTCAAATATCACACAGTAGTCATATCTGCCCTGCTTTTGTGCTGACATTCCAAACACAAACGATGTGTTCCTTACAATCTTTTGCAGCGCCGTCTGATAATCTATCTTTGCACCATTGTAATAGTAGGCTATGTTCTGTGGCAAAGTCATATCAACCTGTGTCCCGCCCTTATCAACTGTTACTTTGCTCCCAAGTGCGTATACAACTGTCATGCCATCGGTTGAGTTAAACTTTTTGTACACATATGTTATATTGTTACTTGAGTCAACATAAAGCCCATACTTTGCGCCAAGCTCCAAGCTTGTGTTCTGGCTCGATGGCAAGCTCAAAATACCCCTGTCTGTCAGAACTTCATCTTCTGCAAGACCTTTTGTTACCTTGCTTGTGCCCATTACAATAACTTCCATGTATGTTCCGTATTCATCATAGTATGGGTCCTGGATGATTGCATACTCATAAGAACTCCCTGACTGGTTGTAACCAAAATATATCTTCTGCCCCATCTTGAGAATGCTCTTTAGCTGGTCATAATTTACTTTGTTTCCATTATAGTAATACGTGGGCTTTTGTGGAAGAAACATGGTGTTCTCAGTGCTGCCTTTTTTGATTTTTACATTTGTATCGCTTACAACCGCCGTGATCTCTGCTTGTTCGCTATTATTGAGCTTTTTCACAACCTTTGTGATTGTATCATTTTTGATATACACACCATACTTTGAACCAACAGAAAGCTTTCCTGCAGATCTTCCCACAACATATATGCCCCTGTCTGTCAGAACCTCACCTGTTGCAAGCTTGCTTGACGAAATGCTATCAGCCATCACTATCACTTCTGCATATGTGCCATACTCAAAAGAATATGGGTCCTGGATTACAACATATTCGCATGTCCTGCCATCCTTTGCATAGCCAAAGTAGATTTTCTGCCCTGCTTTTAGCACATTTTTGAGTTCTGTATAGTTCATCTTTGCTCCATTGTAATAGTAAGCTGGCTTTTGGGGCAAAATCAAATTCTCCTGACCCTGAGCACCCTTTAGCTTGACGTTAGTATCGCTTATGACATCTGTTACCTCATACTGCAAAGTAGCATTCAATTTCTTTACAACAAGCGTTATTTTATCATCTTTAACATAAAGCCCGTACTTTGCACCTATCTCAAGCTTTGTATCTTCAGATGGAAGGTAGTATATGCCCTTGTCGGTAAAAACCTGGTTGTTCTCAAGGCTTGAATTTAAAAGTGCATTTTGCAAAACTATTGCCTCAATGTAGTTTCCGTACTCACTGCCGTATGGGTCCTGAATAACATATGCCATAACCCTGCCTGTGTCTATGTCTTTTGATACATAGAGTATCTGACCTTCTTTTAAAATGTTTGGTAGATTCTCATAGCTCTGCTTCGTCCCCTGATAGTAATACAAAGGCTTACTGCTTGGCTGAATCTTCTGTGTTTTGTCGTTTTGGACAGCATTAAGTGTATAATTATCTATATTTTTGATGGTAAACTTATCAGCTGTCCACACTTTCTGAGAAACTGCTGTGATTGTTTCATCCTTTATATACACTCCATACTTTGTGCCTATTTCAAGGCTATCAGGTTTTATAGAAGGTGCAATATAATATATTCCCCTGTCTGTCTGAACTTGATTTGGAGCCTGTGCCGATGATGTTTTGTAAGTTGCCAGAACCAGCAGCTCATCATAGTTTCCATAAACTTCTGGTGAATATATGTCTTTGATCACAATACAGTCCACTTTGCTTCTATCCTCAGAATATATAAAGCTTATCTTCTGGTTTGGTTTTAGAACATTTTCTATTGCATCGTAGCTTTGTTTTGAGCCATTGTAATAGTATGTTGCTGAAGATGGCAAAGTTATTGACTTTGTCTTTCCACTTTCTTTGTAATATACAGTTTTCCCATCAACCTTTGTGCTCACAATTTGGAAAGAGTCGGTTTCAACTCCAAACACCTTTGTAATTTTGCTGCCATCAACCTGAAGCATATACCTTTTTCCAGCTTCCAGCTGGGCTTTTGTTGTGTTCACAAGCACACCGCCATCTGTCAGAACCTCATTTGAAAAAAGCTTGGATGATGTTTTGCCAGTATCAAGCACAACATACGATCTGTAAAGCCCAACATACTCGGAAAATTTTATGCTTGTATCTTTCACATTTGTTTCAAGCAGTTTACATAACATAAGAGCCAGGCTATATTTTGTAACCTTTTGCTCAGGCATGACATCAAAACCTTTCAAAAGCCCAAGTTCAGAAGCCTTTTGGATATAGTTTTGGGGCCATATTCCCTATAAGTCCAAATCATTATAATTTAGCATTCTAATCAATGCAGTTATTGCCTGAGAAAATGTAATTGCTTCAGATGGTCTAAATTTCCCATTTGCTGAAATGGTTAAATACTTATTACTAATTGCCCAATTTACATAACCACAAAGTTCAGTACTGGGTCTTACATCAATGCAGTATGAAAATTCCCTCAGATTCAATATTTTCTCTTTCACATTTGAAATTTTTGCAATAGTTCTAACAAACTCCTGCCGTGTCACATAACTACTTGGTTTGAGATAATCCTTTGATGATATAATACCTAATTTTGACAGTTTTTCTACTGCAAGTTTATATATATCTACGGATAATAATTCTTTTGTCTGAGCATATATACTTTGCATTGTAAAAATTTGAAGCAAAATAAAGATAACCAAAAATATAAATCCGAATCTATTTCTATATTTCATTTTTCTTCACTCCTCTCTAAATTAAAAATAAAGGCAAAAATTTATGCAATTTTACAATCTTCAACAATTTTTCCATCATGTATTTTTACAATTCTTTTTGCATAGGAGGCAATGGAGATGTCATGTGTAATCAACACAATAGTACAGCCCTGGTTATAAAGTTGTTTAAAAATTTGCATAATCTCACTGCCTGACTTAGAATCCAAGTTTCCTGTTGGCTCGTCGGCAAGAATTACCGACGGGTTTGTAACAAGTGCTCTTGCAATTGCAACCCTCTGCTGCTGCCCACCTGAAAGCTGCTTTGGTCTATGATTGAGTCTGTTTGAAAGTCCAACTTTTTCAAGCGCTTCTTTCGCAAGCTTATGCCTTTCTGATTTTTTAACTCCTTTGTAAATCAGAGGAAGCTCTACATTTTCTAATGCAGTAAGCTGAGGGATTAGATTAAACTGCTGAAATATAAACCCTATTTTACTGTTTCGAATCTCAGCAAGCTGGTTGTCCGAAAGCTTATTAACCTCTTTCCCCTCTAAGAGATACGTGCCAGATGTTGGTGTGTCAAGACAGCCAATAATATTCATGAGTGTTGATTTTCCTGAACCAGACGGTCCAAGAATTGCCACAAACTCATTTTTTAGTATTTTCAGTGTCACATTATTTAAAGCATACACATCTTCGTTGCCCATTTTGTAAACTTTGTAAATCTCGTAAAGTTCAATCATACTATAAAATCACCACCTATTGTTTAACCTTTACTCATATCTGAGAGCAACAATAGGATCAAGACGTGATGCTCTTTCTGCCGGCGTCCAGCTAGCAAATAATCCTATAAGATAGCATATCCCCATTGAAATTATTATCCACATTGGTGAAATATGAGCCTCGGTGTTCAAAACAGTTGGCAAAATTCCGTATACAATTGAAAGTCCTAATAAAATTCCTATAAAACATCCAAAAGAAGATATTAACAAAGATTCTATTAAAAACTGGAGCCATATATCACTGCTTTTGGCACCAACAGCTTTTCTAATTCCTATTTCTTTTGTTCTTTCTGTTACCGAAACCAAAATGATATTCATTATGCCGATACCGCTAACAATTAGAGAAACTGCTGCAACCCCACCCAAAAGTCCACTTAACAAATACGAAATTGTTGCCACAGACTGAACAAGTTCCCTACCATCCATTATGCCATAATCTTCTTTGTTCAAGCCTTTGCTCTGTAGATACTTCTCTAATAATGCTTTTATTCGAGAGTTGTATTTTGAATTTATGCTTTTTATAAAAAATATTTTCGAACTTTTTTCAAGATTGAATAGACTCTCGCCAACTTTGTATGGAATAATAATATTGATATCGTAGTAGGATGTACCTATTGAAAAATCTGTCATGCGTTTTTGTTTTGCAACAGTTCCAATAACCTCAAATTCTTCTCCACCTATAAATAACTTTTTAAAAAGCACATTATCTTTGCTATTGAATAATTTATCAACTTGATTTTCGAAAACAACTGCGACATTGTTAAGCTTTTCTTCATCCAAACTACTTAAGAATCTACCTTTTACCAGCTTCAAATTTTCAAGAACATAAGAAGAAGATTTTAATAAAAGAACCTCACATTTATACTTCTTCCCATCAGACGACAATACCTCGGTGTAATAAGTTTTTTTTGGAGTTATTCCAACTAATAAATTTTGACCATCATTGAGATACCTGAACATTTCATTTATATCCACATCGCGTTGTAATATTAAAATCAAACTGTCAAGTCCGCTTTCTTCTAATTGTTTTGATACACTGATACTGACAGACTGAACAAGACCAACCGAAACTATTATAGAACATATTCCAATTATTACCCCAAGTACACTCAGAAATGTTCTTGTCTTATTGTAGACCAAAGACTTTGCCGCAATTTTAAATGCTTCCAGAAACTTAACATACCCCATTTAAGATCACCTTCGCAACCTTTACTTTTGAATATTTTCATATGCCTGAGGCAGAACCACTTCTTCACCTTCTTTTAGCCCATTTAAAATCTCTACATATTGCTTGTTGTTTTCTCCTACAACAACATCTCTTTTTTCTGCATTCCTGTAGTAGCTTGCTTTTGAACCGTATTCATCAACAATCCTATCTTCTTTTAGGACTTCTGAAGAATTTTTATTATTAAGCTTTTTCACCCATACGTAGTATTTACCATTTTCCTCTCTTAACGCTTCTACAGGAATACAAACCGCGTTTTGCTTTACCAAAGCCATAATTTTAGCTGTACCATGTATTCCTCTTTTAAATTTGCTACTTTTGAAACCAATCTTAATAGGATAAAAGCTTATGCTGGCATCTTCAACCTTTTCAAGTGGTTGTAAACCTATATATTCAACTGTGCCGTTTACTGTCTCTTTGGTACCAATTCTACCGGGTATTTCAAATTGCAAAATCACCTTTTGCCCTTTTTTAACTCTGTTTAGTTCAAGTTCTGAAATTTTTGATTCAAATACTAAATTTTGAGGATTCCAGATAACCGCAATTTTCTCGCCTTCATTTATAAGTTGACCTTCAGCAATATTTATATTACTTATAATACCTTCTAATGGAGACCTTATTAAAAATTTACTAAGCTCATTTTTCAATTCACTTATTTCTTCTGAAATCTGTTCTATCTGTTCTTTTTTGTTTTCAATTTGTTCTAAGATTTCATCATTCAGCAGTTCAACTACCAATTGATTTCTTTTTATATTAGAAAATTGTGAAATTTTTACGCTTTTCACAGTACCATCAGCTGTTGATTTTATAATATTCTCTTCCAGTGTAACTACTCCCTCATTTAAACTTCTTATCTTTTGCCCTTTATGCTCAAATATACAGTATGCCTTTGTCTTTACTGGTAAGTTGTTACCTTTTAAGGCTATTTCAACATCAAATACCAAAAAACCATTTTCATTTGTATAAAAGACAGAACTTTTCCCTCTAACATATCCCATTGCTTCCTGTTCAAGTTCAGGTAAGATTATTTTAATTTGCTGCCCTTTATCTATACTTTCAAAAAGCCATGCAGGGAATGACACAGTAAAGTATACTTCATTAGTCCTTACAACTTTACATATTGGACTTCCTTTTGAAACCACATCGCTTTCTTTAACATATATCTCTTTAACCTGACCATCATATGGCGAATATACCGAACATTTTTTTAGTTTTGTGTATAAGTTTTCTAAATCATGGTATAAAATTTGTCTTTCTCGCTCCTTTTTTTTAATTTCAATCCTTAGTTTTTCATCATCTAAAACTGCAATTAAGTCATCCTTTTTCACATAGCCACCCTCTTTTATTAAGACACTTTTAACCTTTGCAGAGGTAGGCGAAAATATTGGTCTTTCTTTGGCATTAACAACACCTCTCAACGTTATTTCTTCAAAAAGATTTTTTCTTTCAACCTTTACAACATTTTTGTCTTCTATCTTTTCAGCATGCTGTTTGCTAATGTTTTTTGTAAATAAATTTACTGCTATTAATACAATTATACAAACAGTAATAAATCCAATTAAAAATACACTATTTTTAAGCCTCATTAGATCTTCACCACCATATTAGTGTTCTAATTTAATAATACACTGATACAAAGAAAAAGTCAATAGAGTAATTTTACTTTACGTCCTTTTTCTAAAAAAATTTTTTATCTTAAAGCCCAAAAACGTCATAATCCCAATTATTACAGAATAAAGCATGATACCAGATATTGTGTTGCCCAAATTGTTACCAAGACTGAGTTCTATGTTTTTTTGCATTGCTTCTTTTAGCAATCTCTGTTTAACATCTTCGGTTAAAATTACAGGTGCATACATAGCAGAAATTATATTAATTATTATTACTGTAAAAATATTGACTGCCAGGATACTTACTATTCTTTCTCCACCAAATATACCACTTAACAAACCCAAAGCAGAAACAACAAACAAAACTGACAATACAAACCCCCAGTATTCATTTAGTGAAATATTTTCCTTTCTCATCATCAAAAACATCCCAACAAAGACTTCATATACAATTGCTAAAAAAGCAAACACATATACAGTCTTTTTCATATTTTGCCAACTCTCCTTTCTTTTAATTACAAATTCAATTTCTCATCAACAAGTCTGGCACATGCCAGAATAATAACCGCAGTTAACAAAATGTGTAAAATCAGGGTAATGCAAAGCATCAAATCACCATTTAAAACATTTAGCTTCTTCAGCACAGGAATAATGAATGTATCGACAAATAGGTTTGTCATTGAATACAGCAAAACTCCAGCGGCAGATATTACCAAAATAGCACCAATCAATTGTCCAAGCCAGATATTGAGGTTCTTTAAGATTGTATTAAACATGGTTATTACCATTAAAATAAATGAGTATGCCAGAAAGAATGATGTTGCAAAAAGCAAAAAGGTTTGAAAATATTTAAATGAAAAAAACACTTTTATCAATAACCTTGCAGCACCCGGCAAAACAAAGCTCTGAACTTGGTGTCTGAAAAATATGTTCAGCAAAATCTCCATAATCACAAATAAAGTAAAGTATACCAGCATATCCAGCAAAACCAGAACCATTCTTCCCAGAATTATTTGAATTCCCTGAAGTTTAGATGAGCCGAAAATCAAATATTTCTTATTTGAATTAAAAATTGAAGAATATTCAACCAGGGTGTATATAAATGCTGTCAAAATCGAGAGTATTGCTGCCAATGCCATTTCAGCACTTTTGTTTTTGAAATAATTAATTGCAAAAAATCCAGTAACAGAACCCAGAACTATCCAGTAAATGATATCTCTTGTTCGTTTTAAAAGTTCATATCTCAGATATCTCAAAAACACTTACATCACCCTTTCTTTTACAAATCCATTCTGTGTTTCATGTTTGATATGGCAGCCTTAGCAAAAAGAACACCTAAAATAAGCGTTGATGATATAGTTGTTATATTTTGTAATAAGGTAGAATGTATATATTTTTTAATAATATTTGAAGGAGCATCGCCAGCAAAAAAAGCTATAATGACAAAACAAAATGCAAGTATATTGATTGCCGCATCCAAACCACTAACACGGTGTCTATTGCTCCAGCAGAAAAAACTCACAAAAACATTCATCAAAGCAATTAGCAAAACAATATACTCTAAATCAATCAGAACAACTCCAAAATTAGTTCTAATATTTGAATATTTGTTAAATAATAAAATCCACAACCAATATTTAGAGCAAAGTCTTTTATCCACAAAACTTATTGCAAATAAAAGCAATATCAGATAGGCTTTGGTGAAAATCAGGTCAAAAACAAAATTAATTACCCTTGCAAAAAAGATATTTTCTGCACCTGCATGAGAAGAGCCAAAAATCAGATACTTTTTTCCGCTTGAGAGAAGCTTAAAATGCATGACTATGTGAAGTATAAGCAGTGATAGTGTTGCAAGAAGATAAGAAAGCATAACTCCCATAAGAAAACCTTCAACACCTGAACCATTTTTCGGACTGATCTTGTCTCCATAGCGATAAAAGTAAAATATAATTATGCTTAAAACAATCAAAAATACAAAGTAAAAAGATTTTTGACCTTTTATCTGGTATTTTATCAATTTAAGCATTTTCATTTTTGAGCACCTCTTTTAAAAACTGGTTTACTGAAAGCCCTTCTTGCTCTCTTATTTTCTCTGTTGAACCGTAATAAAGTATTTTTCCATGATTTAAGAATATAACTTCATCAAATATGTGTTCAATTTCAGAGATTATGTTGGTTGAGATTATGATGCTTTTCTCTTCGGATATGTTCTGCAATATCATCTCAAAGATAAAATCTCTTGAAACAGGATCAACATATGCCAGCGGTTCATCTAAAAGATACAGCTTTGTGTCCCTTGAGAAAAGCAAAGAAATAGATAACTTTTCTATATTCCCTCTTGACAGCTGATGAATTTTTTCCTTAGGATTGATTTTTAACTTCCCTACAAGATCATGTGCCTTAGAAACATCAAAATCATCATAGAAATCTTTGAAAAACTCAATGGCATCAGATACCCTCATCCACTTTTCAAACATGATAGTATCAGGCAGAAAAGCAACAAATTTCCTTGTCAAAAGCCCAGCTTTCCTTCCCTCAATTAAAATTTCTCCAGTGCTTGGCTGAACAAACCCCGCAATGAGTTTTAAAAGGGTTGTCTTGCCCGCTCCATTTTCGCCCACCAGACCAACAATTTTACCTCTGTCCAATGAAAAACTGATATTATCCAGTGCTATTTTCTTTTTTGAACCGTACCATTTTGTTACGTTTCTGACCTCAAGAAGCACTCTTTATCTACCTCTCTTCCTCAATTTTCTTTTTAATAAGCTGCATAATCTCCCCATTTGAAAAGCCAATTTCATTCATGGAGCTTATAAAATCCTCTATCATTTTTGCTGCCATCTCTTCTCTCATCTTGGATATAACCTTCTCATTTTTTGTCACAAAGTTTCCAATACCTCTTTCTGTGAAAATAAGATTTTCTCTTTCCAGTTCCTGGATCACCCTTTGAACTGTGTTGGGATTGACACCGAACATCTGCGCCATCTCCCGAACAGAAGGAAGCTTTTCACCGGGCTGTAATTTGCCACTGGCAATCTTCTTTTTTAAAAACTCCATTATCTGCAGATATACCGGAATATTGGGATCAAACTTCAGCAAGATAATTCCTCCGTGTTTTAGTGTGTTAATTAAATAATACACTAATATTGTAATATTGTCAATAGGTTTTTAAAAAGAAAATCTGCCACAAAAATAAAAATCGCCTCTGACTCAAAACTTTACATAAAATCAGAGGCGCACAAATTTTATTTTCGAAATCTTTTTTAAGCAATATTTATCTTTATTTAACTTTGCAAATTTCCTTGTTTACTCCTTTTAAACCTTCCTTTCACAGCTTTTACTCCCATATATCCAAATATTCCTATTGAATCAATCATCACATCAACAGGGCTTGGACCTCTGCCAGAGACAAATATTTGATGAATTTCATCCGAAATAGCATACAGCACAGAAAAAATGGCTGTCAAAACAAAGCATTGCCTGGTGCTTTTGCCGCTTTCAAAAAAGGCTTTATAAAACAACATGCTTAAGATAAAATACTCTGTCACATGTGCAATCTTTCTTATTAAAAACTCAAAACCTTTTCTGTTAGCAGAGGTTATAAAATCTCTACCGGCTATAAATTCTATTATTCTTTCGGCAAATATTGCAATTGAAAAGCTCTTCTGGTGCGAAATAGCACCTTCCTGCGATGAAAAGTAAAAAATTACAGCCATCCAAACAAATACAAGTGCCCATCTTATGTATATTTTTCTTTTCACCAAAGCAACTATTCCTTTCTTCCTTCCTTCCTGATAAAAACAGTTACTATATCCTCAATTATATTACCAATTCTTCAATCTTACCATTATGCAATACCACAAAACTGCACAAGAATTTTTCTGACAAAGTGCCTTATAAACAGTGTAAAAGACAGATGTTATTAGTATCTGCTAAAATCTCATCAGAAGCTCAAGAAGCTTCCTGTCAAGCCTGTGCCCATAAAAGTCTTCATACTCCACATCTTTTCTTTCAGAGTCAATTATTCCAAATGGTCCTCTCAGATTCCAAAGTGCAATGCCAATATCAAATTCCCTTAAAACATCCAGCACATCGGATAGCCATCTCAAGACAACATCATGAGATGTGTACTTGTAAGCTCCGCCTTCACCGCAGATAACACCAACCCCGAGTGAGATAAGCTTTGCCCACTTTTCATAATGTCTTTTTAGATACTCTCTGTCAACAACCTCACCATTTTCGCGAACAAGTGGCCATGAAGGTTCAGCAAACCTATCACTTCCCTCAACCCACTCTGCCCTGTAGTGTGTCAGCTCAAACGGAATGTATGCCCTGCAAGACTGTGCCACACCCAGCTTAGCAAGCTCAAAAACAGGCTCATTGCCATAGTCAACACCGTCAATAATAATCAGCCTGTCTTTGTCAATCTCTCTTATCTTTTCAACTGTGTATGTCATGACTCTGACAAAATTTTCTTTTGTCATCTCTTCTTGAGAAAACTGCCTTGGCTCATTGATAAGATTAAAGCTCAGGTGTTTGGAAGACACCCCTTTATACCTTTTAGCAAATGTCTGCCAGTATGATACAAAAAGCTCAAGTGGCTCTTCATCCTTCCAGAGGTTGTACCCCTGTTTTGTCTTCTCGTTCACACAATAGCCCGGCGCACCATGTATATTAAGACAGATATGAATACCATACTTTTGCCCCCAGACAATCACTTTGTCTATCATCTCTAAAATTTCTTCCTTAATATCAGGTGAGCCCTCAACATACCAGTTTTTATAGTTCATTGGAATTCTGGCAAAGTTAAACTCCCATTCTTCCATCCACTTAAAATCATCTTCAAAAAAACCATAGCTCATGTTTGGGACAAAAAGCCCGAGCAGGTTAAAACCCTTGTATCTTGGAAGTCTGTTCAATTCAAATACCCCCTCAATTCTTTTGCATAACCATAAAAAAGCAAAGGGAAGGCTTAGCTTCTTCCCCCTGCTTTTGATTTTATATCACTTCACACAACTGCTGCCTCCAATTTCTTTACTTTATCTATCATTTCTTTGACTTCTTTCAGCTTCTCCAGTATGAGAAGAATTGATGAAATGGCGTCATAATAGAAGAAGTAACTTACACCACTTCCCAGAACCGCCTTCATATAATCTCTTATTTCATTGCCTGTGAATTTTACAGGAAATTCTATGAGCTTTTCAACGTCACTCATGAATGACTTGAAAAACTCAGGCAATACAATGGCATCATTTCTAAACTTTTTCATCTCAAGCCATGCAAGAAGCATTTTCAACTTTTCTCCATAAACCGTGCAGTCGTTTAAAATCATTATAAAATGCTCACCCTGCCTGTCAACCAAAAAACCAGCATCAAATTCATCCTGAACACACAGTCCTTTCAGATTTTCAACACAGTGCCTTGTCCCACCGGAAATAAGCGTAGTCTTTATCTGATAGCGTGAAGAAATTTTATCAAACAGGGATATTATCTCTTTGTCCTCTGATACCACACACACCTTTTTGTTTTTGAGCTTTGGCACATCAAAAGTTGTCTCAAGCCTGTTAAAATACATCTCTAAAGGAGATGAAACAAGTTCATTTACAAAGTGAATATCAGAAGATGTTCTAAAATCGCATGTAACAAAAAGATTCTCTATCTTTCTTTCAAGCCCTTTGTCAATGTTTATTCCATTCTGGTCAAAGATCTCTATTCGAATGCTGTTGCCACGACAGCGCACATAAATTCCCGCATCGTAGTAATCCTGAACAATATATCTGAATATCGGAAGAATTATCCCCCTTGTTCTATAAAGCCTTGCACCTGTTACCTGACAGCCTGTTTCAATTGCCTTTCTTATAACACTGCTTTTTTCTGTATAGTCATCGCCAATGAGTATCCGGGCGTTTTTGTCAAATACAGAACCAATAGAATTCCCCAACTTTATGGCAAACTGCGGGGTTATCTCTAAATTAAAATCGCCTGTGATACCCCTTACCCAGAATACACTTTTTATAACCTCTGTACCCCAGTAGATGTTCTCGTCTATAATAGTGTTTGATTCCACAACCTTTTCAGGCCAGATCTTTGCTTCGGACTTGACTTCCACAAAATCCTTTAAAAGATTCTTCTCACCAACAACCGCCTTTTCATTTACTCTTACATAGTCTTTCAAGACAGATTTGCTGCAAATTACACATCCTTTGAGTTCACAGTTTTTGCCTATATAGCTCCCATTCCAGACAATTGCCCTTTCAAGCTTTGTACCTTTTTCTATCCTGACTCCATCACCTATTACACTGAACTGTCCTATCTCAACATCATCTTCAATCTCACACTCGTTGCCTATAAAAACATTTTGAGCCATCTTCGAAGACTCAGAAATTTTGCTATCCTTCCCAACATGTGATTCTGTAAGGTCAAGGTCCAAAATCCCGCCAAGCTTGAATACGTCTGTGTGTGCTCTGATGTAGCTCCCAACATCACCAATGTCACACCAGTATCCATCCATTTTATAACCATACATGGGAATGTTTTCTTTCAACAGCTTTGGGAATAAATCTTTGCTAAAATCAAACGGTTTGCCATCTTCGATATAATCCAGAATTTCAGGCTCAATAATATATATTCCTGTATTAGCAAGGTTTGAAAAAACCTCACTCCACGATGGTTTTTCAAAAAACCTTCTGATTCTGCCCTCTTCATCGGTCAGAACAATTCCGTATTCTATTGGTATCTCAACCTCTTTCAGAACAATTGTAACCTTGCTCTTTTTTGATCTGTGAAACTCAATTGCCTGAGACAAATCGGCATTTGTAATCCCATCCCCGCTCAGGACAACAAAAGTCTCATCCAAAAAAGACTTTGCATTCTTGACAGAGCCTGCCGTGCCAAGCGGTCTGTCTTCAACAAAATGTTGAATGTTCACACCCCACTTGCTTCCATCTTCAAAGTAGTTCATTATTTTATCCGGGTGATACTGCAACGTGGTTGCCATGTCATAAATACCATGTCGTTTTAAAAGCTTTACAGCATATTCCATTACAGGTCTTCCGAAAAAAGGAATCATCGGCTTTGGAAGTGAGACTGTCAAAGGTCTGAGCCTTGTCCCTGAGCCACCTGCCATTATAATGCCCTTCATAGCTTCTAAGACCTCCCCCTTTTCACTCAAAAGCGCAAAGATTAAAAGTTACTTTTTTCACAGAACCACTCTATACTTTTGCTCCGGTCAATTATATCTTTGTACAGTAATCTCAGCCTTTGTACAATTTTATCCCATGAGAAAATCTCTTTTGCATCTTCAAAGCCTTTGGCAGCGATTCTTCTTCGCAAGTCCTCATCATTTAACAAAAGCAAAATCATATCTTTAAGTGAGTTAGCATTCCCGCAGAAAAAGGTAAGTCCATTTTCACCATGCTTTACAATCTCTGCAAAGCCACCAACATCCGATACAATTGTTGCACAGCCTGATGCCATTGCCTCCAGGGCAACTATGCCAAATGGTTCATAAAGGCTTGGAAAAACTGCAATGTCAGCCACTTTAAAAAGTTTTTTCCTCTCCTCATCAGATATAAAGCCTGTGAACAAAACTTTATGGGAAATTCCCATGCCAAGTGCCCTTGAATAAAGCTCAGCATACATAGGTCCGCTTCCGGCAATTACAAGCTTTGCATTGTAATATTTTTCAAGAACCATCCTGAAGCTTTCAAGCAGGATGTGAACTCCTTTTTCATACACATGCCTTCCGATAAAAAAGATTATCTTTTCACTGTCAAGTGCAAATCTTCTTCTGAATTCAATGTCATACTCAACACCGGCAAACTCTTCAAAGTCAATCCCATTTGGTATGACAGTACATTTGTCAGGTGTGAGGTTAAAAATCCTTTCACATTCATTTTTCATATAGTTCGAATTGACAATAACCTTCCATCCCTCAAATGTCGTCCACCATTCTACATTGTGAATAAACCTCTGAAGGTCATTGTGAATTCCACTGTTTCTGCCATGCTCTGTTGCATGTATTGTGCAGACCATAGGGACTCTCAAAGAGTGTTTTACAATTCTTGCCGCAAAAGCTGTGAGCCAATCATGTGCATGTACTATGTCAAAGTTGCCAAATCTTTTTGCCAGATATATTGCCTTTTCAGCCATTGCCATGTTCATAAGCATAACCCAGTCAATGAAATTCAGTGGATTTAGAGGATAGAGGGGAACTCTTGCAACTTTAAGATTTCCATAATCTTCGAATCTTTCGTAATCTTCAGAAAAAGTGACTACATAGACAGTGTCTTCTTTTGAAAGCCTCTGTGAGATGCTTTGAACAACTCTTGAGATGCCACCAACAACACGCGGCGGATATTCCCATGTAAGCTGCAGTATCCGCAACTATCCATCCCCTTTCTTGAAGAAAATTTTTCTAAATGGGGTTTATATAATTTATACCACTTTATACAAGGTTGTAACAAAATTTTAATGATAATTTTAAATTTTTTGTACAAATTTATCTTCTCCAAAATGACATAAAAAAATAAAAACCGGCTGTTAGCAGCCAGTCCTTCATTACAGCATACAGTTTATTTTCAATGTTACTTACAAAAAACAAAGCACAGGCATTGCATGAAATCACGCCAAATAGACAATCAATAAAGGCTTTCTGGTAAGTCTGTCAATCTTCTTGACAAAAGTTCATTTTGATAAATGATATTTTGTTATTTAACTCAATTTGATAATCTTGAAGGTTTTCATTTTCTGGTGTTTACACATATAAAAAAATATGATAAAATCAAAACCAACTCATGATTTACTAACTCCAGAGTTACTAACTTTAGAGTTAGTAAATACAGACGAAGGTTGGTGTTTTGAATATGTTTGTAGGAAGAGAGTATGAACTTGAAACACTGAGTAGACTTTATAATGATGATGGGTTTCATTTTGTTGTTGTATATGGAAGGAGAAGGGTTGGAAAAACAACGCTACTAACACATTTTTGTAAAGATAAACCTTCCATTTATTTTGTGGCAGAGGAGTACAATGACAGACTTGCTTTGGAGTCTTTTTCTGAAAAGATTCTTTCGTTTTTTGGAATGAATGGTTTTATTGGTAAATTTGAAAACTGGGAAAAAGCCTTTTTGTTCTTAGCCGAGCAAAGCAAATTAAACCGTGTGGTGCTGGTAATAGATGAGTTTCCTTATCTGGTTGCTTCAAATAAAGCTATCCCTTCGCTGCTACAAAATTTGATAGATCATTACTTAAAAAATACCAAACTTTTTCTGATTATTTGTGGGTCTTCTGTAAGTTTTATAGAAAAAGAAGTTTTAAGCTATAAAAGCCCTCTTTATGGAAGAAGAACTGCTCAGCTTATAGTTGAGCCGTTTAACTTTTTTGAAAGCAGAAAGTTTTTTCCTAATTATGACTTTGAAAACCAGGTAATTGCATATGGAATTTTAGGCGGAATTCCACAATATCTGAGCTATTTTGATGATAGTAAAGATATATATGATAACGTAAAACTGAAAATTCTGGACAAATCATCTTATCTTTATGAAGAACCAAAACTGCTTTTGAGACAGGAATTGAGAGAACCTGCAATTTACAACTCAATAATTGAAGCAATAGCAACAGGTAACAGCAAATTGAATGAAATATCGACAAAAGTAGGAATTGATACAGACAAATGTGCAAAATATCTCTCAGTTTTGATTGACTTGAAAATAGTTGAAAGGATAACTCCTTTAGATCTAAAAGAAAAGAGCAGAAAAAGCATATACAAACTAAAGGACAATTTTTTTAGATTCTGGTATAGATTTGTTTTTACCAACAAGATGCTGATAGAACAAGGAATGTTTGATGAGGTCATAGAAAACAAAATCAAGCCTTTTATGAATCATTTTCTTGGAGAGGTATATGAAGAAATTTGCATGGATTATTTAAAAATATTGAATAAAAGAAAAAAACTACCTTTTACTTTTGAGAGGATAGGCAAATGGTGGGGAAACAATCCTTACAGAAAGCGCGAAGAGGAAATTGACATTGTTGCATATGACAGGGACAACATCATATTCTCTGAGTGCAAGTGGCAGAACCAGAAAGTGGATATGAGAGTTTTAAATGATTTAATTGAAAAAGGCATGATGTTTGAATGGAAAAATAAGTACTATGTTTTATTTTCAAAAAGTGGCTTTACCGATGATTTAAAAAATTTTGCCAAACACCAGGACAGAATTATTTTGATTGAAAGTTTTGAAGAATAAATTGCAGCTAAAAACAACCTCAAATTGAAAAATATCTACCTTTCAATCAAGTGTAATATATAAAAAGACCAGCTGCTTTAAAGAACAACCAAGCTGGTCTTTGTTTTTATCAGCTTATTTTACTCGTAAAGATACAGCACATACATCGCATGAGACCATGCCAGAGGTACAACCCAGGCAGGCTGACCGGTTACTTTATCAACCTGCTCTGGAAAAAGCCCGTTTGGCAAACTGTGCGCCTTTGCCCATTCAAAAAGCTCTTCTGCTTTGCCGACCTTCCCTGTCTTTTTGTAGTAAATTGCAAGCCAGAGTGTTGTGAGTATCCATGGATTCCCATCAATGTATCTGTCATCAGAATATCTCTTGTACCCACCCACAATTCTATTCTCGCACTCTCTTTCAATAGCAAAAATAGCCCCTTTTAAAGCCTCATCGCTGCTATCTATCATTTCAAACGGATAGTATACTCCAAGTATTGATATATCAGCAACCTCGTCCTGTTTTTTGAAATAGTATGTTACCTCATATTTTTCATCCTTTTGAATATACCTGTTCTCTTCAGGAAGTTTTAAAAACTCTTTTTTTGAAATTCTAACATCTGCTGACCTTACATAGCGTAAAAGCCTGGGACTGTAAAATGTTGTGGCTGTCTGATTTTTTATTGCCTTTAGCTTCTTTTCAATTTCACTTTCAAGTTCAGGAAAATACTTGCTGGCTTTCTTCAGCGCGGCATAAATGCTTGCATTTGAGTAAAGATGAATTCCCTCTCTTTCTTCCCAAAGGTCAAAGCTTTTTAGCACAACCCCCAACCTGTCATCGGTTGCATTCAGCAAAAACCTCAGAGCTTTTTGCAGCTTATCTCTGTACAAATCAACCAAATGAAGAGAATTCTGCTTCTCGCAATGTTCCAAAAATCCCCATACAACAGAGGCTGTCTCATCAATCTGAACTCCCCAGCTCGGCGCCAAATTTCCATCTGTGTAATACCTCTGGTCCCAGTATCCACCTTCCTCCTGACAGCCAAATTTAAACTCAAAGAACTTTTCCACCTCTTCTTTCATACCAAGTCCATCCATGGCTCTTGTGATGAATGCAGCATCCCTTCCCCATACAAAACCATAGCCACCGCAGTGGTAAAACCTCTCATCAACTTCAGGTGCAGCAAGAATCCCGCCTGTTTTTGAGTTCTGCAAAAGATAGAATACCTGTGCACTTCTTTTTTGAAGTTCCAAATCTCTTTCATCTTGGGTGGTTATAAATTCAAGTCTGGCAAATTTTCTCTGCCAGAAAACTTTGTTCTGTTCATAAATCTCTGAAAATCCCTTATTTTTCAGCAATAGTATTTTGTTTTTTACCTCTTCTTTTGAGCCACCAAATGCAACAAATACAACAACAGAACCTTTATTTTCAAGCTTCACAGCAATCTGCGGATTGGCTATTCTCTCAACACCCTCCAATAAATTGTCCTTTGCATCATCAATTCCGTTTGAAACGGTGAAACTCACAATCCTGTTTTCAAAGCCAAGAGCAATAAAACTGCCTCTGTAATAAGTGTATATTATTTGATTTTCTCTGTCTACAAATGCCGCATTGAAGTTAGTATATTCGTTTATCATAGGTTCAAAAAAGACATAAAAATCCTCAAAATTGCAGTCCCATTTTCTTATAAGACTGTCTGTCTGAAAGTCAACAAAATCAAGCTGAAATATCCTTCTGCTCCCAATTTCATATTCAAAGCAATATGCAAAATCATCCTTATAGCCGCTTGCTTTTTTAAAATCTTCTCTCTGGAAAAAGATAAGACCATCCAAAAAAACTGCTGCTAAAAACAACTTTATCTGCTGATAGTAATCAACAGCGGGATAATAAAACCTTTGCAATATTCCGTTTGAGTCAAGCTGCCCCAAAACCTTTGTGTTTCCTATTATGGCTTCTACTACGTGCGGTTTTCTCACTGTTATCCCTCTTTCTATTCAAAAAATTCATGCAAACATTTGCTCAGATTTTTATTATAACAAATCATTTCTAACTTTAATATTAGCAAATTGCTCAATTTTATTTGGCATTTTGTAAATAAAAAAACCCTTTAATGCGCCTTTGATTTTCTGCATATTTCAAAGGAACATCAAAGGGTAAAACTTCAGAATCAGGATTTTTTTACCTTATCAAACACTCAAGCAAATCACAAACCTCTGTGACATTTGCGCCATTTAAAGCTATTTTGTATTCCTTTTCAGGTCTTGCAAATATGAAGTTGTTTTCAACATCCCCGTCTGCTTCAATTATCAGGCAAACTGCCGGTGTTCTGGGTCTTAAAATTAGCATATCATCCTTTATTTCGTATTCAAACTGGCAGGGTTTTAGCTCAAGATTTATAAATTTATCAAACACAAAGTAGTTTTCATATTCCCTGCCATCCACAATAAGGCTGACAAATACTATTGATTCCAAAAGCCCTCTGTCAACCCTGTGCCCTATCATTGTAGCTTCAAATTGTTTCGGAATGTATATATACTCACCTTTTAAAACATTGAGATTTTCTATTTTTTCATCAAATGCCAGAGTCACATCATTTGCAGGTATATTCACCTTTAAAGCCCTCTCAAAATGTTTTCTGCCATCAAAGTCCCAGATGGTAATCAAAAGCTCACCTGTTCTGGAAGTAATATCGTCACTTACAACCTTTACCTTTAGCCTGCCGTTTTCATACTCAATAGCCGGCAAAAACTTTGAAAATACTCTTTTTGACTCATAGTAAAGTGCTTTTCTTCTTTTCAGATAGTCTATTGACGACCATGAGATAACCGGCCAGCAATCATTCAGCTGCCAGTAAAGTGCACCTGCTGTCCTGAATTTATTTTTCCTGTAGTGCTCAACCGCAAGCTTTATAGCCTCTTTTTGAACAAACTGTGAAATATACACAAATGAGTCAAAGTCTTTTGGAAGACCTACCCAGCCTGCCATGTACCTTATAAGCCTCTCTATACCTTCATCCTGTTTTTCGTGCATTCTCAGCACCTTTGAAAAGATTGTCTGGTCTTTTAGAGGAATGTACTTTTTCATTGTATCAATATGCGCTGCTGCCTGAAAGCCAAACTCAGAAACAAATCTTGCATTGTCATGTTTGTAGTAAATAAAGTCTTTCCAGCCAGACCAGATATCCCATGTGTGCCTGTCACCAGCTTTTTCGCTGTTTGGATGCTCACCGCCGTACGGGCTTGAGATATGGTATGGTCTTGTTGGATCAAGCTCTAATAGAATCTGCGGTAAAACCTTTTTGTAAATTCTGTTTCCCAGAAATTCCGGGTCGCCTATGTTCCACCAGTCTCTAAAACCCCAGTTGTTTTCGTTATTCCCACACCACAGCACTATGCACGGGTGGTTCCTCAAGCGTTTTATCTGGTACTCAGCCTCTTTTTTGAAATTCTCAACAAAAAAGTCAAACTCATCAGGGTATATGCTGCAAGCAAACATGAAATCCTGCCAGACCATTATACCATTTCTGTCACACTCATTATAAAACCAGTCATACTCATAAATCCCGCCGCCCCAGACCCTGAGCATGTTCATGTTTGCATCTTTTGCCATATTAATTAAAGCTTTGTAGTCATTTTCAGTAAGTCTTGGCAGGATAGAATCAGCAGGTATCCAGTTTGCACCCTTTGCAAACACCTTAATGCCATTTATTTCAAAGATGAAGCTTTCGCCATATTCATCCTTTTCTTTTATAATCCTGACAGTCCTCAGACCCGTTGTGACCTCTTTTGTTGCCACTTCGTTTGAGGTTTTCACCGCAATTTTAAAAGTATACAGGTGCGCCTCACCATAGCCATTTGGAAACCACAGCTTTGGATTTTCTATCTCAATCCTCTCTTCAATAAAGTACCCTTCTTTTGACTTGTAAACTTGCGGTTCAAGTCTTTTGATTTCTGCCCCGTCTGAGATTTCTATTTCACCACTTTCTGGCTTTTCAAATGAGTTTATCCTTGCAAAAACTTTAACAACTGCCAGGTCTTCTGATAGGTGCTCTGTTTTGATAAACTCATCCACTATCTCAAGCCCATTGTGAAGCTCCAAATATATACTTCGCCAGATTCCCATCTGCAAAATCCGCGGTCCCCAGTCCCAGCCATAGGAGTATTGAGCTTTTCTTATCCAGCTTCTTTGCGGATAGTCATATTTTGACTGATAAACTTTTTTCAGCCTTTCCGCCTCTTTGATTGGAGAGTAAAGAATCACCTTTAAAGTGTTTTTACCTTCTTTCAAAGCAGTTGACACATCAAATTCATACTTCAAAAACATATTTTCTGCTCTTCCAAGGTAATACTGGTTTAAATAGATATCGGCAACTGTGTCAATCCCTTCAAACACAAGTTTTCTAACCTGATACCTATCAAGATTTTCAACATAAAACTCCTTTACATATTCAAAATCTTTTTCTTCCAAAGAGTAGAACAAAACCTCATTTGAAGAGTAAAACGGGTCAGGAAGCCTTCCAAGGTTGATCAAATCAAGCTGAACACACCCCGGAACTGTGCCATCCAGGTATTCAAGGCTGCCTACCTCTCTAAATTTCCACTTTCCATCAAGGCTTATTTTCATCAAAAACTCCCCCTGTTTGCGTCAATAAGTTATCATCTTCTGTTTATTATACTATGAATACTATTGTTTATCTTCTCTTAATTTTGCTTTTTATCTCATAATTTTTGAAAATGGTCAATGTGAAAGATGATAAGCCTCTGGCATCAGCAACAAATTCTTTATGACTTTTTTGATAGAGGCAGGATAGGGAAGATATTTGATAAATTATAGGATTTTTTATTTAAATATTGACATAATTTTCATTACATCATATAATAGGAGTTGAAACATAAATACAACTATTTGGGGGTGAAGAAAATGAAAAAGTATCATTTTTACTTGATTGCCTTCCTGACAAGCATCTCTTTATTACTTACCTCAAGCCAAGCAAAAGCTTATGATGTACCTGTGTTCAAAGATGAGACCAAAATAGTTGTCTGGCTACTAAGAGGAGGTAATTTAGCAGCTCCAGTAACTCAGGCAGTGACAAACAGTGTTGGTTTTCGCTATAATCAAACTTCGTCGACACAACGTTATGTAACACAATTGGATCTTTGCATTATTGCACACAATGGAAGAGATTTATTCTATCTAACTGGTTGCTGGCAGGTTCTTGGCCTAACTAATTTAAGCTGCTATCGCAATGGAAGTCTTATTAATAGTTTTTCTGGTTCACAGTTGACATATGGTCCTGCAATTGTTCCAAGCTCAGATCTATACAAATATGGTTATAGAAAATGCAATTACTTATATAATCCTATTACTGATTCTTGGAATGTACAAGGAACTACCTATTTGTATTTTGATGCAGCCATTAATAGTTGGATAACATTTAGTATTTATTACTGATACAATTAGGAGGTGATATTTATGAAAAAGAAAAAAATCTATATATTCTTAACATTGACCTTGTTAATAGCGGTTGTCTCTGGATTCTGGCTTAAAAACATGGTTACGTCAGGCGAGGACAGCCTGTCTTACACAGTTAAAAAGACATTGGAGATAGAAAAAAGCAACAACAAAGACATAATCGCTAAAGTTGATGGTATTCCCATTTACAAAAAGGACCTTGACATTGCTGAATTATATGAAAAGATTCGATTCGAGAATCAATTAAAATTGGGTTCAGTAAACAAACAAAATGCTTTTGTTACACCTCACCAAAAAACTAAAAAAGAACTTCTCGATGAACTCATAGAAAGGAAAGTTTTAATGGAGTCTGCAAAAAAAGAGGGTTTTCTTGTATCAAAGGAAGAAGCTGAAGCTTACTTTAATAGCGTAAAAAACACAATAGATGATATTTTAAATGGAAAAATAAAAGGCGATATTGAAAGTGCTAAACAAGCAAGGGAATTGCTGGATACGTACAAAACTCAATTCCCAGCAAATGAATTTAATGAAAAAGTAATAGGTGCTTATCAGGAAATTTTAACCATAAGTAAATATTTAAAAGCAAAAACTGATGAATATATAAAGGAGCATCCAAACGCTACAGCTGAAGAAATAAATCAATATTTAAATGATTTTAAAAACAGGCTTAAAGCAAATTCTAAAATTGAAGTTCTGAGTTAAGAATCTATCTATAAAAATTACATGAAAAATCCAAACAAGTTTATAATTCCTTCAGTAAATCTTTGTTTGTCTTCTGCACAAAATTGCTTACAATTTAAAAAAGGGTTGGATCTTAAATTTTCCCCAACCCTTTTTGTTTGCTATATATTTATTATTATATCTTTCCAAATTATTCATTCAAAAATTTTAACTTTTCTGCCAATAAACTTAAAATTGAGTTAATCTTCTTGGCTGACATATTTTTGTTAACATTCAAACTCTTAAAAATAACAATGTCATTTTTCAATAATGTCAATTTGTTTTTTAATTCATTGATTTGTTCTTTACTAAGTTTGGGCTGGCTAAGAACAAATCTCTCCATTTCGTATACCTTTTCTGCATATTTTTCAAATAATAAAGATGCCGGAAAATCACCAGTAATAAGACCACCAGCATTCTCACAATCAAAATAACAAGAAAGACTTTCCATAATCAGGGACAATCTAATCATGCTATTATTTAAGCTTTCAAGATATGTTGCTATTCCCTGAGTATCTGAAGAATCAATAACCTGCATAAGGTTTGTTATCAAGGCAAATGACTTTTCCAATTCTGAATAATAGTTTCTGGTAGAAAAAGAAAAATAATTATTAATCTTGCTGGCTGCCATCCTGTACTGATTAAAAGATAGAAGCAACAAAATGCAAAAAAGTAATAACAATGCTGTTAATATAATACTTTTTTTCATTTTAAATCTAACCACCCTTATCCTTAATTAAATCTGTAAAAACAAAATTTGCAATGTATCAAATCAGAAATTATTTGCATGTGTATTCCAAAGATGAAGTATAGATTTTGTCCCACCATAGGTGTAATCCATCATATTTGACATATCAATATAAATATTTTTTTACTTTGACAAAAATTATACCAAAATGAAAAAATTAAATCAATGTAACAACGCTACAAAAACATGCTACCAGTAGCCAGATAAATATGCTTTTTACTATTTTTTCTTCATTAAAAGCATGTTAAATCATCTTTAATTTACGCAAGCACCCAACCTCCTAAAACTTTGAAGACATAAAAACAGGTGCTTTTTTTAATTGCAAACAAAATCAGTTAATATGGCTTAAAATTGCTGAATGAAAGAACATCAAAAACAAAAGCTCTTTTTTCTTTTTTGTGATATAATTTTATGAAAGAGTTTGAAAAAAGCTGTGTGAATGGTAGCAATGGAGCAAGAAAAAGTGATAAACCTGGCAAAAGAGTTTGTTGAAAAAATAAACAAAGAATATGCGATAAAGTTTGCATATTTGTTTGGTTCATTTGCAAAAGGGACATTTAACAACATGAGCGATATTGACATCGCAGTTATGTTTGAAAAAGACATCCCTGAGCTCGAGGATGCAGTATTGAGAGGATTTTTGATGGAAGAGGGAAAAGCTTTGTTTAAAAGAGATGTTGACATTGTCAATTTAAAAAATGCCAGTATTTTTTTAAAGTACAGCATAATCAAGGATGGGATAATTCTAAAAGACCATGAAGAAAGAATTTCATTTGAAGCAAGTGTCCTCAGGGAGTATTTTGATTTTAGCTATTATTCTGAGATTTATAATCAGAAAATACTTGAAAGTATAAAAAATAAAGAATTTTTCAGAAGGTGACTTTTTATGGTGAAAAGAGATGTAATTTTATCTAAAATATCACAGCTCAAAGAGTATATTGACTTTTTGAAAGAAATTCGGAAAATCCCAAAAGAAGAATATATTACAAATAAATTTGTATACGGTTCTGCAGAAAGATTTTTACATCTTGCAATGGAAGCTATTTTTGACATTTGTAATCATATAATTTCCGATTTGCGTCTGCGAAAACCGGAAAACTATAAAGACATTTTTAAGGTACTTTTTGAAAACAACATTATTACCAGAACGCAGTTTGAAAAATTTTCAAAAATGGCTGGTTTCAGAAATATTCTTGTGCATGATTATGCAAAAATAAACAGAGAAATTGTTTATGAAATCATAGTCAATAATTTAAGTGATTTTGAAGATCTTGTTGATACAATTTCAGAGTATATTTAAACAAAAGAAGGTGGAAAATATGAAGATTTTGCTCTGTCAGATAAACCCCATTGTTGGCGATATTGAAGGCAACACAAAAAAGATAATTGAAATTGTAAAATCACACAGAGAGGCAAAAGTTCTAATATTCCCCGAGCTTGCAATCTGCGGATACCCGCCAAAAGACCTTCTGTTTCAAAAGGATTTTATAGCTGCAATTGACAGGGCAATAGATAAAATTGCAAAGGAAGTGGAGGATAGCTTTGTAATTGTTGGCGCACCTACAAAGAGCCATCATGTTTCAAAGCTTTTCAACAGCGCCATTATTTTTCATCAGGGCAAAATAGAAAAGATCATACACAAAACACTACTGCCCTCCTACGATGTATTTGATGAAAACAGGTATTTTGTCCCAAGCCCAGCAAGAGAGGTTGTAACAATTGAAGGAATAAACTTTGGCATAAGCATATGCGAGGATATCTGGAATATAAACAACGATGAAAATGCAATGTATGATATAAATGTTCTGGATGAGCTGTACTCAAAAGGTGCAAGGGTGTTTATAAACCTTTCTGCATCACCCTACCACTACACAAAACTTGAAACCCAGAGACTGAAAGTTTTGAAGGATGCTGCTATAAAATTTGGAGTTCCTGTTATATATGTGAACCAGGTTGGTGGAAACGATGAGCTGATATTCGATGGAAACAGTACAGTGGTAAGCTCAAGCGGAAAGATTAAAGCAAAAGCAAATGAGTTTGAAGAGGACATAGTAGAGGTTGAACTTGAAAATATTGACAAAATGCCTGAGATTGAAATACATGAAGATATTTCATGGATAAAAAAAGCTCTGGTGCTTGGTATAAAAGATTACTTTGAAAAGACAGGCGCTGCTAAAAAGGCAGTGGTGGGACTTTCCGGCGGGATTGACTCATCGGTTGTGTGCTGCTTAGCTGTTGAAGCGCTGGGAAGAGAAAACGTCCTGGGCGTTTCTATGCCCTCGCGCTACTCTTCAGAGCACAGTATAAAAGATGCAAAAATCCTGGCAGAGAACCTTGGAATTGAGTTCAGGGTATACCCAATTGAAGATGTCTTCAGGGCATACCTCAGGATGTTCAACCTAAGCGAAACGCCCCTGCAGGACCTTGCAGAGGAAAATATACAGGCACGAATTCGCGGAAACATCCTCATGTTTATATCAAACAGGGAAAACAGGCTTGTTCTTACAACAGGCAACAAGTCCGAGCTTGCGGTTGGATACTGCACACTTTACGGTGATATGGCAGGCGGGCTTGCGGTTATATCAGATTTGCCAAAAATGCTTGTGTATGAGCTTGCAAAGTATATAAACAGGGAAAGGGAAATAATACCACACAGCGTTCTGGTAAAACCACCGTCTGCAGAGCTTCGACCAAACCAGAAAGACACAGATAGCCTCCCGCCCTATGAGGTTCTGGACCCGATTTTGGTTGCATATATTGAAGATCTGAAAAGCGTTGATGAAATAGTGCAGATGGGCTATCCAAGAGAGCTTGTTTTAAAGATTATCAGGATGGTAGAAAGATCAGAGTACAAGCGAAGACAAGCTGCACCGGGTTTGAAGGTGACATCAAAAGCATTTGGTACAGGTCGACGCATGCCAATTGCCCAGAGATGGGTATAAAGTTTAAAAATAAAAAAGCCCCTCTCTCTTTGGGTGAGCTTATCTTAAAATTGTTTTTCTCCAGAGAGCCGGGGGCTTTTTTAATAATCCTTTGCAACTCTTATATTACCTTTGTAATTTACTATTTCAATTGAATTTATGCCCGAATCAATATTGATATAATGATAGTCTGAAACCCTTATCATTTTAAAATCTGACTTAAGTCTTCCCTTGGCATTGACTTTTATGCGCGCTTTCACATCTTTGCCTACAAAGAAATTTATATCTCCTTCACCCAAGGTTATAAGAGAAGACATTGTGGAGCTTTCAAGCGCATCCACTTTAGCAGTTATGTTCCCCTTTGTGCCTGTAACAGTGAAAGTCCCTGTTTTTTCTACCTTAAGATTGATATTGCCATTGCCGTTGTTAATGGAAAAATTTCCAGATATATAGTCAAGAGCCACATTACCCTCTCCATTTTTCACCTCTATTGATGCTTTCGCATCGGTCACAGTGACGTTGCCTTTTCCGTTTACTATGTATATTGAACCCCTCTGAATCTTAGAAATGCTCACATTGCCATTGCTGTTCTGGACAAATATTTTGCTATTCTCGGGAAGGTAGATCTCAAACTCAAAGCTTTTTTTGGGGTTTGAAAGTGTATTTTCCAAAATTGCCTCTCTGCTGTAAGCTCTTGCTTTTATATATACTCTGTCAAGGTCATTTTCAAGCTTTATCTCCATATCATCAAAGGTCTTTTCAAGATCTGATTTTGAAAATTCTTTTTTAAGATCTGTTTTGTCATCAGCGTTCCATACTACTTTTTTGATGTATCTGATAGTAGCTTCTTTTGTCCCCTTTTTACCTCTGATAATAACATTTGCATTGTCACTGTCAAGCACAAATGCCCTGCCATCAAAATTTAGAATCTCCCACCTTCCTTCTTTCGAATATTCCCTCACAGAAGCTTTTTGGTCTCTGCAGCCACTTAGAAAAGACAAAACCAAAATAAGTGCAAAGAGAATTCTAAGTTTCATAAAGAAAAATCCCCCTTCAGTTTGCGAAAGGAAACAAAAAGGTGCAAAGTCTATACCAATATTGTATAACAAATAATCCAAAATGTATACTCCATGCCAAGCAGTTTTGTTATACTTATCTAATACTTATCTAATTCCCGGGGTATTTTAATGTCAAATTTCAACAGTCCATGTATACCTGTTTTCCTGGATGAATATTTAATTTGCTATATATGAATTTTCTGTATTTACACGGATTGCAACAAAGTCTGTTAAAACCAGATCAGGGCTCAAAAACCCCGAGATGCACTTCACATTGACCCCCCGGAGCCCAATTTTCTTGTTGTAGTCATTCTCTATGTTGATACCATTTTCAACTATCACCTTTTTCTTCTTTGGATCCACCGGAATAAAGGCAATCATTTTCAAATCCCTCCACAATCTTTTGTATCTGCTCTGACAGATCTTTGAGTTTAAACGGCTGTCTTTTCAATTTTTCGCATAGCCTTTTTATCTGCAAAATGCTCCCAAACACAAGACAGTCTGACCTATCTGCCGAGTGGTCTATTGAGCCCCTGTTTACAACAGCATCAGAACCAATGGAAAGCATTGTCTGTTTTATTATATTTGCCTGGGTTGGTGTCAGGTCTTCTATGTATATGTGCAGGTAAATCATCTTTTTGAGAAGATATTCTTTTGCATACCTGTCCGGACCTATCCTTTCTATGCACTCTTTCAGTGTTCTGACATCACTGGAAGTTAAATAACATCTCAATTTGTATCCTGCTCCCTTTTTCAAAAATCTTATACTTTTAATTTTACCCTATAAATTTTCACATTTTTATAGTAATAAAATAGAATCTCTTTATAGCTCTTGCCCTGCCTTGCAAGGTAACCCGCTCCCCACTGGCTCATACCCAAACCATGCCCGTAACCTCTTGTCCTTATCTCAATCCTGCTTTGCTGCGGATATATCCAGAACTCTGTCGAATAAAGTCCAAAAATTTGTCTGAATTTTTCACCGCTTATTTTAATATTTCCTACTTTTACCATCTTCACCCTCTGCGTGTTTGTCCTCTGTAAAACTTTAACCTGCGATGCAATATCCTTTGCGCTCAATTTTAAGTTGGGATAAAAACTCTTTAGCCTTTTTACAAACTCATCACAGGAAAAGTAAAACTCTCCACTGAATTTTGGACAAGCCTCTTCACCGCGGCTAACAACACTTTTTAAATATGGAATACTCTGTCCGAACACCTCTCTGGCATCCTCTGTTCTGCCGCCAGAGGCTGCATGGAAAAGACAATCTATAATCTCTCCATTGTATACAAGAACCTCACCTTTTGTTGCCATCACAGCAGAGCAGAGTTTCTGGTAATATTTTGTAAAGTTTTTACCCCATTTCTGTTTCATCTGATTTTTATCAATATATGCCTGGCAGTGTGCAAAATCATCACACAGATAAACTTTCTGCCTTTCATATCCAGAATGTAAAAGCTTTCTGGCAACCTTACGCATGGCATAGGTTCTGCACGCAACAGCCTGAGCTTTCAGCGCTTCGATGGGAAACTCAGCCGGCATCTCGGCAGCCACAGCACCCACAACATACTCCTCAAGCGACATCCTCTCAACCTTTTTTGTGTCTTTTCTCAGCAGGTTTATATAAATCTCTGCCTTTGCAACTCCCGCTTTTTCAGCATTTTCAGAGTTTATCAAAAAGCTTTTTTCTGTATTTTCTTTACCCGATGTTTGAAACCCAAAAGCGCTGCTGTCATCTTGAGCGGCAGTGTTTTTTAAAGCCATAGCAATGTTTGCAATCAGCAAAAGCAACACTGCAGCCGCCATAAAAATTGTGTCAATCAAAAAAGCCTTCTTAAGCTGTCTTCTCATCACTTCTCCTTTCACCTGCACCCCCGACTTTCAAAACAATTATGGTCACATCGTCCCGGATTGCATAAGCACTGGAGAGTGCCCATTCAAAGATCTGCTTTCCCGCACTCTGTGTTGATAAAAATTCATGAGAACAGAGATATTCATAAAAAGTTCTATGACCATCTTCCCCCAGCAGGTCAAAAAGTCCGTCCGAACACATAAATATCATATCACCTTTTTGAAGTTTTTGAACAGTATAATCAAACTGGGATGTTGCTTCAACCCCAACCGGCAGTGAGCTGGAAGAAATCTCAAAGACATTGCTTCCTCGTTTTATAAATGCAGGCATTGCACCTGCCTTTAAAAATTCGCATGTGCTCCTGAACCTGTCTATACAAACAATATCAACCGAGGCAAACCCTTCAATGCTTTTCATAGAAAGAAGAGAGTTTATAAATTTTATGGCAACCTTTCTGTCAAACCCCAAATCAGTAAACTTTTTTAACGCATCTATTACAATAAAACTGTTTTCAGCAGCAGACTTACCGGTACCCATACCATCCGAGATGCAGGCTAAAAACTTGCCATCCTTGAGCTGCAAAAAGCACACCCTGTCACCGTTTATGTTATCTCTGCTCTTTGAAAATATTGCATAGTCCACATTTATATGTGGTTTTTTCAAAAGGCAGAGCTGATACCCGCCTGTCTGTTTTGGAATCTCCGAGACAACCTCAACCTCACACCCTGCTATTCTTTCAACAATGTCCTCTATCTCCTTTTTACGGGGTGTTTTAAAACCATCCTCCAGTTCAATCTCCACCCGGAAATATTCCTCAAGCTGCACAAACTCAACATTTTTCACATTATATCCAAACTTGCAAAGTTCAAGCTCTATTTCCCTTGCAGCACCTCTGTCCTGCTTTAAATCTCTTTCAAGCATTTTTGCAGCATATTTTAGTATCAGAGACCTGTTCAGGCTTGATATAATCCCAAAGATGGAAAACATTGCTGCCAAATAATACATATAATCCTTTTTCTTAAAGCTGCCTATGTAGGAGCTCGAAAAAAAGCCTGTCGAAAAAAGCTCACACCTTCCCATCAAAAATGCCAGAATCAAAATGAGATACTCTTCAAACCCGAATAAATAAAGTCCTTTTGAATCCTCTTTAAATGATCTTTTGTAACCCTGCCTTTTAAACTGCAAAACTTCAATTCTTTCCAAAGCCAACCCATCTCCTCTCTTTTTTGTTTTTGCTTTTGTGCAACATAAAATTTACACCACAGTCGGTGGTATTTTATGTTGCAATAGCAGAGTTTACTAAAAATTTTTTCCGACAAAATTTAAAAATATGCCCCAAAAAAACAAAAAGGCACGGGTTCAAATTTGTCCCATGCCTCTCAAGAATATATTTATCTTGAATCTTACTTGCCCATCTTTTCCTTTAGTTTCTGAAGCTCATCCAGAATATCAGAGTCGCTGTTTTCAAGCTCTTTGAACCTATCCTCTAAGGTTTTTGATGCGCTTAGAAGCTCCTCTTGCGCCTGTGCCCTTGCCTCTTTTTGCTCTATCTTCTGGGCATACCTTTCAAACGACTCGAAGGCAGATGTATCCGTCAGCTTGCTCATGGTCTGTGTGATGGTCATCTGAGCATCGGCTCTTTTTGATCTGGCAATGAGCAAGTCTCTTCTTCTCTTTGCCTCTTCAATCTTGTCCTCAAGCATCCTAAGCCCGCTTTTGAGCTTCTCAACTGCTTCATGCTGTGCTTCATACTGTTTTTGATATTCCTGTGCAAGCCTCTCATATTCCCTCTTTCTTTTGAGAGCTTCAACAGCAAGCTCATCCTCACCTTTTGCCACAGCAAATTCAGCCTTTTTCTGCCACTCATCGGCAAGCTTTTTGTTCTCTTCCACTTTCTTTTCCAGAAGCTTCTCGTCTGCCAGAGCGTTTGCAACCTCAACCCTTGCCTTTTGCAGCTGGTCCTCCATGTCCTCAATCAACTGGTTCAGCATCTTTTCGGGATCAGCAGCCTTCTCAATAAGGTCGTTTATATTGGCCTTTAGAAGCTGTGCTATCTTCTGAAAAACACCCATTTTTACCTACCTCCTGCAAACCAAATTTTTATTTTCCAAGAAGGTTAAATAGATTATCAAAGAAATCCTTAAAAGACCCTGTCAGAAAATCACCCTTTCTCCAGGGGAACTTTTTGAAAACTATGCTCTTTGCCTTCTGTTCTGCCTCAAGGTACAGTTTTTTGAATTTTTCAAATTCGCATTCATACAAAAGCCTCCCCAATTCATCCATATAGCTATTTAATACCACAAACTCGGAGGCAAAATGGCTGCTTTTGGCGATATTTTGCACAAAATTTGCCAAACTGTCATACATCCTTTTGCACTCATAAACATCCTTTTCAAAATTTGTTATCAGCATCTTCAAAATCTCAAGCTCTTTTTCAATCACCTCTTTTTTCTCTTTTCTCTGAATAAGTTCTTCAATCTCGCCTATTTTCAAGTCAATCCTGTAAAACCTCATGCCTATACTGTCATACTTGCTTTTCAGTGCAGAAAATGTTTCAAGAATATCATCCACAGCGCTGCGGTCATCTTTTGCTGTGTAAAGAGCAGCAAACTTTTTAGAAAGATTTTCTAAAAAATCCTCTATAAGCACTATTCTGTCTGCACCATTTGCAATTTTCAGCCTTGCCAGAAGCTCGTCATACTCTCTTTTCAATGCTTCCGCCTCAAAAGCATCCTTTGAAAGAATAAGCGGATACTTCTCTTCAAACTCTTTGTTCACAATATTAATCAAATTTGCAATGTACTCTTCTTTTTTGCTATCAAGGCTTTTGTAATACTCTATCTTCTCATCAAGTCTTTTTATACCCTCCAATTTCTCTTCCAAAACAGCATCCGAATACACATTTTCATAAACCTTTTTTATTCTATCCTTCAGTTCTTTTTTGTTTTTGACAGACTCAAGGACTCTGTCAATCCTCTCTTTCTTTTCTATCTCCTTTTTCAAAATCTCCTCTGATTCTCTCAAAACCTTTTCAATAAACTCAAGGTCACTTTTCAGTATACTGTAAATGTTCATAAAAGTTTCAAACTCACTATCTGTATAGCTACTTTTTATGCCCTGATAATAATCACGAAGATAGGAAAAGTTCAGGGTAACATTGTTAAACCTCTCCTCAACCTCTTTGTAATTATCAGTAAGCTTAAGATACGGCAGCTTCTCTTCTGCCTGTAAAATCCTGTCTGAGATATTCTTAAAATACTCATCAACAAGATGCAGATTTTTTTCAATATTCAGCTTTTCAGCCTTTTTATTTTTCATCCTTCTAACAACAAAAATAGTAATAGCAACCACAAAAACAGCCAGAACAAGTATCAGAAAGGCTCTAAAAAGGTATGCAGAAATTGCCTCTGCAAAGCCTTTTGAAAATTCAAAGTAAAAACCACCCCACATATTTTCAAATCCTCTCTTTTTCGCAAACTGAGAAATATCCCAAACTTTCAGGCTTTATAGATGTCCATTTTTAAGCTCAGGCTCCATATAACAAAAACGAAATTGCAAGGCAGTTTGTTATGCAAAAAACTTTAAATTTTTCACTCCTCATATATCATTTTCACTGTCATCCCGCCGTCCACAACAAGGTTTGTGCCGGTGATAAATCCGCTCTTTTCAGATGATAAAAACAGCACCGCATTTGCTATATCCTCGCCTCTGCCCACCCTTCCCGCAGGGTGCTGAAGCAAGTCTATCTCGCGCAGGTTGGGAACCTGCCTGTTTTTTCTCTTCTTGTATTGCGACACTTCTATCCAGCCCGGACTTATAGCATTCACTCTGATTTTCCTGTGTGAAAGTGAAATGGCAAGCGAATGTGTAAGTGCCAGAAGCCCGCCTTTTGAAGCTGAATATGGCTCTGTGTCTTTTTCAGACATCAAAGCCCTTGTGGATGCAATGTTAACAATGCAGCTTCCTTCTCTCATAAATGGCAAAAGATATTTCACCATAAGGTACGGCGCTCTTAAGTTCACGCTTATTACATAGTCCCACTCTTCAACAGTTCTTTCTTCAATGCTCTTTGTCGAAAAAGCTGCTGCATTGTTTACAAGCACATCAACATACCCATATTTTTTGCCAATCTCAAGACAGGTGCTTTCAATCTGATTGGCACTTTGCAAATCGCACTCAAAAAACTCTATCCTGTCTTCATACCCCCTGAAAAAGTCCTCCATTGCATCGGCAATTGCTTCTCTGTCAACATCAATTGCTGCAACCCTCGCACCGTTTTTTAAAAAAGAAAGCGCTATGAAAACCCCAATACCCTGGGCTGCACCTGTAACCACAGCTATTTTGTCTTTGAACTCGGGCATGTTTAAAAATTCCATAGCAAATCCCTCACCTTTTATTTTGTATTGACAAGCTCTCTATAAAGCTGAGAAACTGTCTTTTTCAACACTGGATGGACAAAATCAGGTGCTATCTCATTTAGCGGAATCAACACAAAATCTCGCTTTTGCAACTCTGGATGCGGTATTTTTAGCTTCTTATCATCAATCACAAGTGAATCATAAAAAAGAATATCAATGTCAATGTTTCTTGGTCCCCATTTGAAAATTCTCTCTCTGCCCATCTTCTTTTCAATGCCAAGGACAAAGTCCAAAAGCTCAAATGGCAAAAGACTGGTCTTGCCCATCAAGCAGCAGTTTAAAAAGTGCGGCTGCTGTGTATACCCGTATGGCTTTGTTTCAATGATTGTTGAGACCTTTTCAATCTCCACATTTTCTTTCAGATACTCTATGGCGGTTTGTATATTCTTTTGCCTGTCACCAAGGTTGCTACCAAGTGATAAAAAAATCTTTGCTTTTTGCATTTTTGGCTTCTTTCCTTCCTTTTAAAACAATCAGCTTTTAACTTTCTTTCAGCTTTTCAAATAAATCATTTATCCTCTTCTGTCTTTTTTTGGTTTCTTCCCTGTCAATCTCAATCAAAATGACATCTCCTTCTCTGGCACCCTGCGGAATTAGTTCAGCCGGCACATTCACCATCTTGCCATTTTCAAGCTCAAGAATGGCAAAGCCATTTTCAAACCTGTCAATCACAGCTCTCATAAAATCCATCATCTCCCTGTTTTTAACATTCAAGCGTTCATTATAGCCCTTGTTATCAGAATCGCCCTTTTGTTTTCTTTCACATCATGCACCCTGACAAATTCAATCCTTTTAAGAGCACAGATTGTTGAGATTGCAAGCGTCCCCTCAAGCCTTTCCTCCGGTCCAACCCCGCCCAGAACAGCACCTATTGTGGACTTTCGCGAAGCTCCAATCAAAACTGGTCTTCCAAGCACCTTGAACTCTTCACAGCGCTTTATTATCTCAAGGTTATCTTCCGGTCTTTTGCCAAATCCGATTCCAGGGTCAAGGATTATGTTTTCAAATTCAACACCCGCTTTGAGCGCCTCATCTATTTTCCTTTCAAAATACTGCAAAATCTCCTCAATCACATCTTCATAATACGGGTTTTGCTGCATATCCTTTGGTGTGCCTTTTATGTGCATGATCACAATGGGAACATTGTAGTGTGCGGCAACCCTGAACATCTCCCTGTCAAAACTGCCACCGCTGATGTCGTTTATAATATCAGCCCCCGCTTCAATTGCGCGCATTGCAACCCGAGCTTTATAAGTGTCTATGGAAACGGGTATGTCTTTTGCCACCTCTCTTACAGCCTTTATTGCAGGGACAACCCTCTTTATCTCCTCATCCTCAGGGACGGGGTCTGAAAATGGTCTTGTGGACTCACCGCCAACATCAATCACATCAGCACCGTCTTTTATCATCTCAAGAGCCTTCTTTGAAACAGCTTCCACATCAACCCTTGAAGCCTCATAAAAAGAATCTGGTGTGACATTTATAATCCCCATCACGTTTGTTTGCAAAAGATTGATTGATTTTCCACCTGCCAGAAGCATTCTCTGGGCTATGTTAAAGTCTGGCTCAAAATTGCAATCAAAACCTTCTTCTGCAAGATAGCACTTTGTCCTCTCAAAATTTGCCCTTGATGTTGTTGCAAAAATCATGCTGTCTTTTGCAACCACAAAATATCCAAGGTTGGAAAGAAAAGTAATAACCTCTGGCACATCACGAACACCGTCAATTCTCAAAATTACACTATCAGCCTTCTTTTCAAACTCAAGTATATCCTTTTCGTCAAACCCCTTCTGGTACATAATCTTTTTTAGATTTGCATCTTTCGAAATAAGTCTCAAAGCCTCTTCACCACCTTATAGTAACTTCTCCGCTCTGTATTTTTTGGATTCTGCCATCCATTTCAACAATAAGTTCACCATTTTGACCTATGTCTTTGCAAAAGGCTCTCTGCGTGCCATTTATGACAATCTCTTTACCGAGGTTTATGCAAAAGCTTTTGTACTCATCTCTGAAATGCAAAAAACCATGATTTTTAAAGTTTTCAAATTCAGATTCAAACTCCTTTAAGATTTCAATCAAAAGATCTGTTCTGTCAAAATGGCTTCCGGTTTCTTTTTTCAAACTGGTTGCAATTTCGGCAATCTCATCGGGTATTTTTTCACAATTTACATTGAGCCCCATTCCTATGATTATACTGGCACTTCCTTCAAGCTCACCCGAAAGCTCTGTCAAAATCCCGCACACCTTCTTGTTGTTTAAGATAATATCATTTGACCATTTGATAAAACTATGAACATTGTATCTTCTCAAAACCCTGTTAACAACAAGCCCTGTAAAAAGTGTTAAAGGCACAACCTTTTCTATGTCAAGCAGACCAAGCTTCAAAAAAATTGACATTTTTATCCCCTTTTCAAGATCAACCCAGCTTCGCCCAAGCCGCCCCCTGCCTGCGCTTTGCCTTTCTGCATACACAACCGTGCCAGATACCAGCTTTTGCTGGTTTTCTTTTATATAGCTGTTGGTTGAGTCTATCTGAGGAAAATATAAAAAGTCAGAAAACAGGTTGGAACTTGAGATGAAATCTTTCACCTGCCACAGCCTTATTATATCTCTGTCAACAAGCTGATAGCCCTTTTTCTTATAAGATGCAACAGAAAAGCCCATCTGCTGCAAGCTTTTAATCCTCTTGTTCACTGCCATGCGGCTTATTTTAAGCTCATTTGCAAGGCTCTCGCCCGAGACAAACTCATCTTCATAGAGCTTTTTCAATATGTATATCGATTTTTCATCCATGGCTTTTAAAAATCCCTTCCTTTTTTAGCTTGATCTATTCTCCATTTTAAGCTTTTGTTTTAAATTCTGCCTATCTTTTAGCTTTAAAAAGCCTTCTGTACAAAATCCCAACTTGAACCACTCACAGTCTTTGCAGATGGCTTCAAACTCTTCAACCGAAAGGTTTTGTATCACTTTGTAAACATCGCCCGGCAACACATTTTCAAAGCTGTGAATACCGTTTTTTAAAAGAAAATTCATCAGCTTTTCATCAATTCTTTTTACTTTTTCCTCTGATTTGCATCTGCCCTCAATAAGCTCAGGACATGCCATGCAGATAACATCAGGCCTAATAACAAGGCAAATTCTATGATTTTCAACAAAAACCTTTTGATACACTTTCTTAAAGTTTTCTATAAATTCTTCACTGTATCCAAGCCCTCTGAAGCCAAGAAAACACAAAAGGTGGTGAAATCTCAACTCCATTATAAAACCCGGCTTTTATGTGATTATGATAATTTAATTATACCACTCTTTGCTTAAAGCAACAAAATTACAATTCAGCCTAAAAAGTTTGTGATATTTTAGAGAGTAGCTGATATTTTAAACTTCATTTTTTATATAATATTTTTCTTTCTTGCTTTTTTTGTGCATCCAGACTGTGCAGCCATGCAATTTATAAACATGCATTTTGATAGGGCAATTCAGATATAAATATGCATTTTGACCAAAAGTCGTTTCCGTCGATCTCACATGCAAAAATTTTCGGGTTTGATTTGTATTCGGTTTCGTTAAGATTTTGCCAAGCTTTATCTGTTTTGCTGGTAATCTGCTGGTCGACAGAAGGCTATAACTGGATTCTCTTGATTGACACTGCTGAGTTTTTTCAGTTTTTCTACAGATGTATCGATAAAAAAACATTGACATGGCTGAATAAAGTTGATATAATAAAATCAAGCTTTTCAACCGGTTTGTAGCCTTCCCTTTGGGGATTGAAACATTTGTTCTGGGTATGTTTGCTTCATCAAGCTTAATGGTTTGTAGCCTTCCCTTTGGGGATTGAAACATAAGTCCACAGGCTTTTACTGTTAGAAAATACAAGGTTTGTAGCCTTCCCTTTGGGGATTGAAACAGTTCAATATTAGTTAAAACGTCTTTTCTGTTTAAGTTTGTAGCCTTCCCTTTGGGGATTGAAACGCATATATCTATTACCTAAAACCAGCTGTGCTTCATCGTTTGTAGCCTTCCCTTTGGGGATTGAAACAATATTTTATTTAACGCACTTACCAGCCATTCAAACGTTTGTAGCCTTCCCTTTGGGGATTGAAACCCTCGTTAGACGTTTCTGCACTGTCTAAAACTTCTTGGTTTGTAGCCTTCCCTTTGGGGATTGAAACGATCCTAACTGGCAGCAAATTAAAAGGGAAAATGCGGTTTGTAGCCTTCCCTTTGGGGATTGAAACTTACAATGTCTTCAATCTGCTTTTTGAGTTCCTGAGGTTTGTAGCCTTCCCTTTGGGGATTGAAACACGTATGTACAAAGATATATACCAAACTCTTAAAAAGTTTGTAGCCTTCCCTTTGGGGATTGAAACCAAAAAAATCAGTCGTTAATTTCATTTTCTCCCCATGTTTGTAGCCTTCCCTTTGGGGATTGAAACAATTCATGTTGTGGTTCAGTTGTTGCAATAATACCAGTTTGTAGCCTTCCCTTTGGGGATTGAAACACTTCTTCGCCTTTTCGTGCCTTTACACCTTCAAAAGGGTTTGTAGCCTTCCCTTTGGGGATTGAAACTATCCCAGCGACAGGATAAATCCTCCTGATGTTGACGTTTGTAGCCTTCCCTTTGGGGATTGAAACTCTTCATCAATCGCATCAAAATTACGCTCAAGCACCCTGTTTGTAGCCTTCCCTTTGGGGATTGAAACTAGTAATGGCAAGATATATGCCATCAGTGGGTGGGATGGTTTGTAGCCTTCCCTTTGGGGATTGAAACATTATTTGCATTTTCAACCTCTCCTTTCTCTTCAATATGTTTGTAGCCTTCCCTTTGGGGATTGAAACCCTTATTATTTTTATTTGTTACATTTGTTAAATTTTTGTGTTTTGTTGCCTTCCCTTTGGGGATTGAAACTAAGTTTTTTTCACTTCTCCAAGTAACCCTGCTAAAGGTTTTGTAGCCTTCCCTCTGGGGATTGAAAATTTCAGAACTTTTAAAGCCGAGTAACAAAAATCAAATTGTACAGGGTGGAAAGATGGACCAAAGCCTTTTTAAAGTTGTCGAAAAGTTTGTAAGCATTGAAGGTGAAGGGATCAGAAGTGGCTATCCTGCAATCTTTTTCAGATTTGCTGGATGCAACTTGAGCTGTTCATTTTGTGACACAAAATATGCAACACATAACCCCGTGTATGAAGAGATGACAGCTCAGCAAATAGTAGAGTATGCAAAATCAACAGGGTTTAGCAAAGTAACCTTAACAGGTGGAGAGCCACTGATACAGCCAGATATCCACTGTCTTATAGATATATTAATCAAAGAGGGGTTTGAAGTTAACATTGAAACAAATGGATCTGTTGACATAAGAGGTGTTAACAGAAATGCCATTATAACAATGGACTATAAATGTCCGTCAAGTGGTATGGAAGACAGAATGCTACCTGAAAATATAAAGCTGCTTGGAAAACAGGATGTTTTGAAGTTTGTTGTCGGGACACATCAGGACATGCAGAAAGCTTTTGAAATTATTCAGGCATTCAAACCGCAGTGCAGTATTTACTTCAGCCCTGTCTGGGGGAAAATTGAACCGGCGGAAATTGTGGAGTTTATGATAAAAAATAAGCTTCAAAACTGCAGGCTTCAGCTTCAGCTTCACAAAATAATCTGGCCGGATAGAGAAAGAGGCATCTAAAAAAATTGCTGTTGAAAAAAACAAAAGGGCTGGCAGCAATTTGGAAGCAAAACAGCAAACTGCCAACCCATGTTTACTTTAAATGCTCCTACCTTTCCTGCTGGTTGCAAACTTTTATAAATCTGCAGAATGAACACTCTTCTGTTGTTGTAACCTGACCGCAGGTTTTGCACTCCTTCAGCTCAAGCTTTTCAGCTACATCCTGGAAATGCTTTCTGCCCTTTTCAAGAAAGCCTGATATAAACCTGTGCTTTGTGCCGGGGCTTTCTTCTTCAAGCCTGTTCAAGACCTCTTTGTACAAAATGGAGCGTGCACCTGTTGCATGCGGGCACTCCTCATGCAAAAATTCAATCCTGTTCAAAAGCACATAATACAGATTTTCTCTTTCGGTTAGTGTATAAAGCGGCTTTACCTTTTTGACAAGTTTGGGGTGAGTTTTTTCAAGCACAGGAGATTGCCTTGCCAGATAACCTTCCTCCCAGCTTAAAAGATTACCCAGAAGTGTTGCCGCCTCATCGTCCAGATTGTGCCCTGTTGCAACCACAGAAAAACCACCATCATACGCCACTTTGTTGAAAAGGTATCTTTTTATAGAACCGCAAACAGAGCATGTGCTTCTTTTGAGGGTTTTTGCAAGCACATAAATATCAAGTCCGTACTCTTTTTTTATGTCTTTTACAATCAGCTCAAGACCTTTTTGCTGTGCAAACCTTTCAACAACCTCCTGCGATCGGTTTGAATACTCACCTATCCCAAGATTTATATACATAGCAACCACATTGTAACCCTCTTTTGCCAGCACATCCCAGAGCGCCATGCTGTCTTTGCCACCTGAAACAACCACAAGAATTTTATCATTTCTGTCAAACATTTTGTGTCTGCGGATGTTTCTGTTTACCTGGTTTGCATAGTAGTACAAAAAGCAATCATTGCAGAAAGCTGCATTGTGCCTTTTTAAAAGAATTTTGGCTTTCTTTTTGCATCTTACACACTTCAAACGCTACCATCTCCTTTTATATTTTAACCGCCTGAAATTGCCGAGATGACCTCTACTGTGTCCTCATCCTGCAGAATCTCATCCGGAGCAACAATCTCCCCATCTTTGATAAAAATATGCGACTCTAAGCTTATTCCAAGCTCTTTTGCCACCTTTTCAGCAAGCTTTGGTCCTTTTATCTCAAACTGTTTATTTGAACCAGCAAATATTATTTTCATCCTGCCACTCCTTCCTCTTTGATTATTTTGAATACCAAATAAACTTAGCTCAATATAAATTATAGCAGCATTCAATACAACTTTATACAAATTTTTAAACGTGATTTCATTATCAAAGTTGAAAATAAAAAACAAAATGATAAAATATAAAAAGAATTATCACTGGTGGGGTTGAATTAAAAGGCAATGTTCTTCATAGGAATCTTTGGAATAGAGGAAAAGGCAAAGGCTATCAGGCAAATGGATGTTGAGGCTTGCCCCTTTTGCGGAAGAAAAGGCACACATACACTTTTGAAAGTGTACAATTATCTTCATTTCTTTTTTATACCAGTTTTCAGATGGAATACCCGGTACTTTATCCAGACAGGCTGTTGCTCAAAGATATATATCATTACAAACCCGGAGCTTGCTCGCAATTTAGAGCACGGTGCAAATGAGATTATTTCACTTGCCGATGTTGAGCTTTTTAGAGACCTTCGCACAGCAGCAGATTACAGCAATATCAATTCTGATTTTTGTCCGGACTGTGGAAACAGGGTTTCAAAACACTTTCTGTACTGCCCTTACTGTGGCAGGAAATTGGAATGAAGGCTTTTTTATAAAAACCTTTTGAAAGGAGACTGATGAAAAATGAAAAAGTGTATAGTGGCAAATGACGCTCCAAAGCCGGTTGGACCTTATTCACATGCTGTTTTGGCCGGTAATATGCTATTTGTATCCGGTCAGCTTGCCATAAATCCACAAACAGGAAAAATAGAAGGCGATGATATAAAAGCTCAGACAGAGCTTGTTTTTAAAAACATTGACTCCATTCTAAAAGAAGCTGGATTTTGTTTTGATGATGTTGTAAAAGTAAATGTGTATCTTGCAAACCTGTCTGACTTTGCAAAGTTCAATGAAGTGTATGCCACCATTTTTACTCAAAACTATCCGGCAAGGACAACCATTGAGGCAAAGCTTTTGCCGGGTGCACTGCTTGAGGTTGATGTAATTGCCGCAAAGTAAAAAGGACAAAAAAGAAAGGAAGTGCTGCTTTTCAAAGGTCAACTACCCACCACCTAAAGAGGTGGAGGCTTGGGGAGAGCCTAAGTCTTAGTTGACTAGCCTCAGTCAGGGGAGAAATTTTAAGCGGGCTACGTTAGGCAGGTCATGACACACTGGGGTGCTGCTCAAGCTCCAGGCTCTGTCGCACAGGCTTAAACAGTCCTGAGGGGTAGGGATAAGTAGTCTGTGCATAACAAGCCTGCCTAACATTGGCGATGAGCACCTAACTCCGAAAGGAAGCTTACAAATTTTATAAGATAGAAAAAAGAGGGCTTTTTCTCAAGCCCTCTTTGCAGCCATTGCAGCCTTTTTTAGCTTTGAAAGAAGTTTTTTCTTCCTCTCATCTTCTGCATCCTGATCTTGCCAGAAGCAAAGCTCCTGCGGTTTTTCAAAGCTATCTTCTGAAAAAAGATCTTCCTTTTCCACTTTGAATGAACTTTTTTCAAGTCTTATTCTTACCTCGTCATTCTCCCAGTCGACTCTGCTGCACAGAGCAGGAGAGTTTACATCATATGCCTTCAAGTTATTCAAAATGTGTCCTTTATGGTGGTTTGCATAGCAGTATATGCAAAAATGCCTGCAGGTGTTGAAAATCCCAATATCAATGCTCTGGACACAGCCGCACGCCTCACGCTGGTTTTTATCTTTCAAAAACTCTTTTGAAGTCTCAAGCCCCTTTTTCATCCGCAAAAGCTTTATAAGCTCTCCATCAATACAGTGAGCTTTTTTAATTCCTATCTGAGAGACATCAGCTTCTTCTGCACAGCTTTCCACTTCAAGATTATATTTTTTTGCTATTTTTGATAGATCATATAAAACCTCTAAAATCTCATCATGGCTTAAATCTTTTGCACCGATTTTATTCAGCGCCGGCACTGCTTTGCCATAAAAATCCACATAGCTCACAACGCACTTTTTTGTGTAGGCAGAGAGTTTTTCTGCCAGCCTTTCAAAGTTCTCCCTGTGGTATGAAATATCCATTTTATCGGTTATAATTACAGGATCATAGCGCCAGATGACAGCATCTTTTCCAATCATGGATGAGAGATTTGCAAATGTCTCAATTAGCACATCCTTTTCGGGAAGTCCGGGCTCAAATGATTTATCATATGGATTTAAAGTGAACTGAAAATAGTACACATAATCATCAAGGTACTTTATACTGTCAATAAAAGGAGCAGGGTTTTTTGTCCAGAATACAAAAGCATCCACATCATCCGGAGCAAGCGAAATGGCAAATATCTGCGATGGTCTCATTGGATTTCTGTACATCACAAAGCCTTCTTTAATTCTGTTTACAAACCAGTCGCCAAAAAAGGCAGGAATATCGGTTCTTCTGCTTGCGCTAACTATCATATCCTAAAACACTCCCTTTAAAATTGCAAATTTTCATTTTTTTATAAAAACCATCTGAACACTCATAAGCCTGTCCCAAACCCTGTCAAAGTACATATCCATATCCTCGGGGATTTTGACAAGCGGTGTTGTAGTTCTGTGCCATATTCTGGCAGTTATAAGTTATTGCCTTGCCACCATTTTTTCTTGGGAAATGAACCCTGCTGAGACAAAACTGGCAGCTACTTTTTTGAACAAGATATTGACTGTTCAGATTTGAAGCTGCCTTACTGAGAGGTTCTGCTTTTAGGCACTTCAAAGAATGCCTCTTTTTTGCCTCTTTTATAACTTCCATCATAAGATTGGAGTACATTTTCTATCACTCCCTGATTAAAACTGACTTGCAGGCTATATTATAAAGCTTTTCTGGATGCAAATCAGTTCAAAACTTTTGCGAAGTTGAAGTGAAAAGATTTCTTTTTTGATTCCTTTTTTGTGAATTGAAATAAACATTTGAACTTGATTTGTAGAAATTTGGTTTTGAAAAGTTTTACTTACAAAAATACAATATTAATTGAAAATAACACATAAGTGTAGTATAATAAAATACAAATTTGTAAAATTCAATAATAATACAAATTCAAGGAGGTGTGCAACAGTTGAAAATAACAATGCAAAAAGGTATGATTTTGACTGGGTGATATTAAATGTTACTAAGTGTGCAAAGGTTAAGGAAATATATGGTATCAGCAGGAGAACGCTAATAAACTGGGAAAAAGAAGGGCTAATAACTCTACTTGGGACACCAAAGGGAAGAAGAAGGTATAAAAAAGAAGACATAGAAAAACTACTGGGTATGGTAGAGGAGAAACCAAAGCCAAACGCCATTTTGTATGCAAGGGTATCAACAAAAAAGCAAGAAGAGTACCTTAAAAACCAAATTAGAAGACTTGAAGAGTATGCTAAGCTTCATGGGTGGCAGCATGAGACAATATCTGAGATAGCAAGTGATAAACGAAAACAGAAGGGGACTGTTAAAACTTTTGAACAAGATTAGGAGGGGAGAAGTTGAGAAAGTGGTAGTGGAGTATCCTGACAGGCTTGCGAGATTTGGGTTTGAGTACCTTAAATTTTTTATGGAAAGCTTTGGAGTAGAGCTTATAGTTTTGAACGGAAAGGAAAATGAAGAAGAAGTAAATAAAAGATTGGCAGAAGATTTAATAGCAATAGTCACGTCCTTTGCAGCAAGGATATATGGGCAAAGAGGTGCAAAAAGACGTGGTAACAGTTCAGGCTAAGCTGATTTTTGAAAGTTTTGAAGACAGGCAAAAGGTACTGGAGCTTATGAGAAGATGGTCTTCATGCATGAGATTTGCATACAAAAGACTTTTAGAAGGCTATAATAGAAATAGCCTCAAAAGAGAACTGCAAGGGATTTTTGATTTGAACTCAAGGTATGTAGATGATGCAATAATGAAAGCAAAAGCTGTTTTAGAGTCCTGCAAGCAAAGAGGGGAAGACCCAAGGAAGGCTATCTTTGGTGGCAGAGAGCTTTTCGAAAAACTCAAAAAGCGACACATAAACGGCAAGCCTTACAGAAAACTTAAGATTGAGTGGCAGGAAAAAAGGAAAGGAAATCTTTATTCAAGAGGAGACAGAAGCAAGAAAGGAAACTTGAACACGAGGATTGTGGTAAATAAAAGTGGCACATTTTTGAGGATAAATGTAGGAGATAGAAAATATGTATTTGCAAGATTATCAGCCGGTTATAAGAAAGGCAAAGACAGAAGACAAATTTTACAGGAGATTGCTGCCCTTGGAGTGCCTTATTCGGTAGAGCTAAAACTCAAAAATAAGAATGTGTATGCTTACTTTTCAGCAGAAGAACTCTTTCCGGCGATAGAAATCACCAGGGAAAATGGTGCTATAGGGATAGATACAAATGCATATCCAAATCACATGGCATGGGTAGAGGTGGACAGGAGCGGGCAGTTTATGAGATATGGCACGATTCCAATGCCAGAGCTTGAAAGTGGAAGTTTTGAAAAAAGAGAGTATTACAGATGGCAGTATGCACATGAGATTGTAAAGATTGCAAGAGAGAAAAGAAAAGCTATTGTGATAGAGAGGCTGGATGTAAAAGACAAAGGAAGAAGAGGAGATTTTTCTGGTAGAAAATCAAGACGGATAAGACATTTTTTCAGCTACAGGTCGCTTCTTGACAAAATCAGGATTTTAGCAAAACGAGAAGGGATAGAGGTTATAGAAGCAAATCCTGCATACACATCGGTGATAGGGATGCTAAAGTTCGCACCGCAGTTTATGATAAGCAAAGATGTTGCAAGTGCATATGTGATAGCAAGAAGAGGACTTGGAAAAAAAGAGAGAATACCTGCTAACTACATGAAGCTTTTAAATAGTCTTGATGCCAGCAGTTTAGAAGAGCTGAAAGAGTATGTAAGAAAAGAAGTTAAAAATGCCAACTTGAGAAAAAGGCAAATCAAAGAGATTGAATATGTAATGCGTAAGATACAAAGCTCTGGGAGTGAGCCAGGGAGGCTATTTGCACCTCTGGATGGAACAAGTGCGATTAGCTGTAGCGAGAGCTACAATCTCTGGCGAGTTTTCAGGGTAGCGGTGGTGACACCACTCTCCCCTGACAGGGTATTGCGTGACATGTCTGTCCTGAAACGGATATTGGTTTCAGGGCAAGTGGGGGGACCGAAAATCGGCGCAAGTTCCTGCTTCTTGGGGTAGGGGCTATGACTTTCCCAAAAACCGCCTGCTGGGGCTGGGAAAGTCTTTAAATGGCGGACTACAAATACCCCAGCCGTCTAAGCTTGTGCAGTTTTGCACAGTTTAGATGACCAGGTTATCTTTTCCATGGGGTTCAACAATTTTGTTTTAACAAGCTGCGGTTTGAGTATACTAACAAATCTTAAAAAGGATTTGAATTTTATCGAGGATATTTATAGTTATTCTAACTATACTGAAAATGAGTTTTCTGTCGAAAAGAAGAAGATATTTGATGAGTTTTTGAATGCTGTTGAGGAGCAACTTTTAAAGTCAGATATAACAAAAATAAAAAAGGTAAGTGCAGAACTGAATGCCTTGATGGAATTTTATAAAATAAACAGTTTAAAAGATTTGCCTAAAACTGATATGTATTGTTTTTTGCATACAGATACATATCTGGGAAAAAACATTGCTAAGATTTTAGAGAATGTTTTTAAAAAAAATGGAATTGGTAATGTTTTTATAGAAACTTCCTCTTATCTTAGAACATCTGACTTTGAAAAATTTTCTTTCTCCTTATCCGAGCTGGCTAAAAAATTGGCAGAAACGTTGAAAGAATATAAATCAAATGGTTATAAAATAATTTTTAACCTCACAGGCGGTTTTAAAAGTATAAACAGCTTTCTTCAAACTGTCGCATCTTTGTATGCCGATGAAAGCATATATATCTTTGAAACAAGCAATAGTTTATTGAGAATTCCAAAGCTCCCCGTAAAGGTAGATGATACTATCTTTATAGAACATTTTGACTTATTTAGGATGTTAGATCTTGGAATATACAATGAAAGGATTAAAAAGGAAATATACAAGTTACCTGAAATTCTATATTTAGAAATAGATGGCGATTTTATTATCTCAGCATGGGGAACCCTTGTCTGGCAGGAAGTAAAAGAAAACACTTATAAAGAAAGGCTAAACAATCCAATTTCTGATAAAATCAGAATATCTGATTATTTGAAAAAACAATTTGAAGATTTAAATCCTTTTGAACGCTTGCAACTGAATAAAAAAATTGATGATTTTGAAAAAGCAGTTGCTACAAACTTTGGCTATAATCCTTCTTCTCTTAGATTTCACGAATTAGAAGGTAAAATCTCCAAAATTTATAAGTATGAGTTTTATCCTTTCGATGGTGACGATAGCAGAAGACTATATATTAGAGAAGATGAAGATGGTATATATATTCTGGATAAAATTGATAAGCATCTTAAATAGTTTATTATAGTCCTTTACGTGTTTTTAACCACTTGTTTGCTCTTTTTTGAAATTGAAATTTATATAGCGTATGTATTAAAAAGTCCATTTTGATGTTATAACCCAGAACAAAAAAGGTTTCTACCCTTCTTGTGCAAACACAAAAAGAAAGGTAGAAACCTTTTTATTATCAATCTCATACTGGCAAGTCATCTTCTGGTACCCACCCATTGTAATTATTTTCGTTATCATTAGGATCTCCACTTAAATCAAGTTCTTCATTCTCTTCAAACTCTTCAGAAAACTCTTCTTCTATATCTGCCATATACTTTTCATCAAGCCTGAAATATGAGAGTATAAATAAATGCATAGCTGTATCAGCATCCATAAGGATTGTGTCTGCTAATCCCTGTATAAGATCAAAATTATTTTTTTCTAAATTACCAATCACTGTTTCAAAAAACAGTTGCTGTCCTACTTTATCTTTCTTTGATAAATCAATTTTATCTATTTGTACTATCTTATATTCTCTTCGTAGCTCATTTACAACCCACTCAGTATCAAGAGCTCTTTTGATAATTTCAATAGTGATCTTATCCTGATGAGACATATATTTTGCACCGCATCTTGGACATACAACATAGGCAACATTGTCAAATATAATCTGACCATACTTTCTTGTCTTAACAACTTCATCTGACCAGATAAGCTCTAAATCATCATATCCACATTCATAACACATTGCTGGTGTTATGGTATCCTTTATAAGATTATCATAGGACTTCAAATCTCCTTTGCATTCTTTCATGTAATATTCATTATACGATTTAGCCCAGCAAACAGAAGAATCACATGTTTCATCTTTTTTTGTTTTGCCTTTTAAACACATTCCAAAATATGCAGGACAGTATTTGATTGCAAGATAATCTTTAACACGTTTTGCTCTTACTTCAGGATCATCATTTTTCAAAAGCATAAAACTTGCATTTGGTTCAACATGAAGCTCTGTGACATACAATACACTCTTTCCTTCATACATCATTTCAGGAGTCCAGCATTCAATTTCTTTTTTCTTATAGCTCATTTCCAAACAATCTCCTTCTTTATATTATCTTTTATAATCTTAAAATATAGTTGAGTTTTCTATGCCCTCAGAATTGCTTTTATAATCCCAACAATAATACTAAAGAAAAAATACAGAATAAACAAAGCAATGCCAAGAAGTGGAATTAAGATGGGAGAGAGAATAATCAGAATTATAATTCCAAAGATAACACCCATCAATCACACCCTCTTTTTTATTTTTTCTTCCATCTATTTTTATAAGCATCAGCTAATCTCTCTGCTGCCTCATCACCACGAATAAGTTTTACAAGAAAAATATGAATCATAACAGCTATCAAATATAGAATACCCATAACAACGTAAAACCCATACTTAGTTTATCATCTCCTTTTTATTTCTATAAGTAACTTTTGCATATTCTAAATTTAACGTTAATTCTAAATTCTCATCATAATCTATTGCATGAAGAATTTTATCAATAACACTTTCATATAAACTATCATCATTTGTATTTAGAAAATGAGTTCTTGCTTCCTTGAGTTCTTTCATATACTCCTCTGTAAGCTTTACATCAAAACATAAATCTTCAAGCACTATTTCAATATCACAATCTTCACATCTATCTTCACATTCTGGACTTCTGTATTTACAATACCTTGGATAATGTTCCTTATCAAGAATCCAATCACACGTTACAGTAAGAGTATCAGGATTACCTTCTAATTTAGCCTTTACAGTTTTGATATAAAATTGATTCTTATCATTAAACATATCAAATCAACCTCCTCGTATAATATGATTATCAAATCACTTAAAACTTCATATCTCAATTGGTACATTAAATTATTAGTACCAATTGATTACTGGAAACTGACCTTGATAACAAAGCTTTTCTTAACACATTCACTTCTTAAAAAATTGAATATTAAAATTGACTGCTACAGTTTAAATTTGCCCTTTATCTCTGGTAAACTAATATCAGAAAAAGTTTAAGCCTGATTTAGTTTATTTGGATATTTTTTGCCACCTCCTGCTGGACGTGCTTTGATATCTGCACGCCACAGCTTGAGAAAGACTGAACCCCAAAGGATTACATGAGTAATGTTTACTCGTTTGCTGTGCACGGTCAGTTTACCACATCTGATTTGAGCATGTCAGATGTGTGCACCCTGTAAACTGCTCCGTAGCTCTAATATCGGCGAGGCTGCATTACATGTAATCCCCAGGGATAAAGGGCAAAACTTTTTTCTAACACCACACACTTTAGAAAGGAGGCCTTTAAATTGCCAAATACTTTAATCGTGGGCATTGATATCAGTAGTCAGTCAAATTCTATCTTCTTCATCGATGATGCCGGAAATCACTTGATTAAAAAACCCTTTTCCTTGCCTAACGATCAAGAAGGTGCTAATGAATTAATCAAAAGAGTCATTGACTGCCTCAGCCAGTATAATCTGTCCTACGTTAAATTCGGCATGGAAGCAACTTCACATTACGGTTGGCATCTGCATTTGTATCTTGCTTCCTCTTCTGAATTACTACCTTACAAACCAACCTTTTACGTGCTCAACCCAAGCATCGTCAAAGGATTTAAAAAGATCTACACTTTCTTGCCTAAAACAGATAACATCGACGCTGTCGTTATTGCTGAATGCGTCAGGTTCAGTAAGCTAAATCCAACACCTTTGCCTGACTTCAAATATGCTGCACTACAACGCCTTACCAGAATGCGCTATCACCTTGTTCATAATCTAACTCGCGAAAAAAACAGAGCTCTCAATCTCATATACCTTAAATTCTCCACTTATTCTCAAGACTGCCCATTTTCTGATATCTTCGGTAAGGCATCTTGCGCTATCATCGAAAACTTCACCCCAGATGATATTGCTTCCATGCCTTTAGAAGATTTAATTAAATTTGTATCTGACAACGGCAACAACAGATTATCAGATGTCAATAAAATCGCTGAAATACTTAAAACCGCTGCTAATCGTTCATACAGATTACATCCTCTGTTGGCTGAGGCAAATGACTTAGCTTTGTCTATGACTCTTGAAAACATTAGATTTATGCAAGAACAACTTAAAAAACTCGACAAAGAAATCTCAAAACTTCTTAAAGCTTTCTCCCAAACCTTGACCACCATCCCTGGCATAGGAGATGTTCTTGCAGCCGGCATCATCGCTGAAATCGGTGATATCAAGCGCTTCAAAAATGAAGCTGCTTTAGCTAAATACTCCGGCCTTGTTTGGACTCAATACCAATCAGGCAATTTCAATGCCCAGGAAACCTCATTGGCTAAGTGTGGTAACCAATACCTGAGATACTATCTTGTTGAGGCTGCTAACTGTGTTAGGGTGCACACAGTCCGTTATAAAGCCTTCTACAACAAGAAGTTCTCAGAGGTTACCAAACATCAGCATAAACGTGCCCTCGTCCTCACCGCAAGACGATTAATTCCTCTGATCTTTGCAATGCTCAGCAAAGGTCAAATATATCAAGAAAGAGGTGATGTTTACAATACTTAGTTAATCCCATTTCTTAATTTAATAATCTTCTCAAAACAAGCTGCCAGTTAAATTTTTCCAGGCTGAGCGGCTCGGTATTCTATTGCCTTTTTTGCCCTAATTATCTAAAAAATTTTTTTAAAAAACCCCCTTGACATTATACCGTTTGTCTTTACTTGAATCAACAATACTCTTAATAGCCTTTATTGCAAATTTTCTATCTGTTTTAAGCATATCTATTACAGAGGATAACTCTAATACTGGCTTTACAAACTTTTCAAATATATGCTGAGGATATTCTTCTTGCAGTACAATGTTGATGTTATTTATCGAAAACTCCACAACATCACCTTTCTTCTTTTCAGAATAATCCATACCAACACAGTCAAGACTGCACATAAATTCAATCTTCAAAGCAGGACCAAATCCAAGTTTAATTACCTCAAATATTATATCTGTTACATCTATCTCATCATTTAGTAACACTTTAACACCAAGCACCTTGATTTTGAACAAATCATATTCAAAATAGGTTGGAAGATTGTATCCTTTACGTTTTAATTCATCTATTACTCTGTTGTAAAAATTAACATGCTTATCATTTGTGTTTAAAATTGTTGTAAAAATTGTGTTTGCAAGTTTGTCATAGATTTCAATTTTGGCAGACTTAATTTTAGGTTTTTGAAGGCTATTTGACTGTGTCATCTTCTAAAGGCTCACCCCCCTCATTGCTTTTTGCAGTTCCATCAATCATCTTATTTCCGTCAATGATTGGCTTTGGATTATTTCAGGCTTTTTGCAGTGCTGTGCCTGTTTACTGCTTTTGTCAATTTACCTTTTTCACTTTGCAGCCTTCAACTGTCAGCATCCCGTGCAAGCAGTTTGTGAAAGAAGATTACATAGTTTTCCATCATTGTTTTCATTATATTAACAATTGGCATTACCACCCTTTGCTTTGTGACTGGATTGAACATCAGGTCATAATAGCCTGGTCCCATAAACAAAACTTCAAATTTATCAAATGTTTGGCTGAATACTTTCTTAAGCTGCTTTTCAGATGTCGCATAGACAACTTCCATTGCCACATTTGGTTCATCTTCAAATATCTTTTTGTAAATGTCAACTTCATTGGGTCCTATTCTTTTTTCCTGTTCGTATGTTAAGCTTTTGCCAATCATCAAAAATGCAACAGGCATTATTACTGCTTTGCCATCAGAACTGTAAATCCCATAATATCCTTCGCCAAGCCACACAACAGGGATACTGTCCATTGACAACTTTGCAAATATCTCATAATCATTCTTCTTTGCCCACAACTTCGCACTTTGTATTAAGCTATGTATAGATTCTGCATATACAACAAATTTAAATTTATCATAGTCTATAAGCGCACTATCAAAGCTTTTCAGCATGTCATCAGTCGGTAATGTCTTTATATTATATTCATTTATCAATTTCTCTTTTGTGTATATCCACCTGTTTTCTCTAACAAGCATGTCTATTATCAAAGATAATTTCATACCTGAAATGCACCCCCTTACTCTTTTTAACATAAATACACATTTGCTTTTAATAGATTTTTACCCGCTAAAAATGCCACAAAATCTATAAAGTCAAAGGATTTTGTAGTTTTACCCTTTCGCATGCCATTGTTGATTAAAAATTTATTTAGTTTTTCCCCTTATTTCCCTTTCCGCTTTTTGTTTTTTTTTGCTTTTTTCTTCTTTTTATCACCTCCGGAGGTTATCTTGTGTATTCAGATTATAGCACCTATTCCTGGCAAAAAAAATTCAAAAAATATGCGATGTTGAAATGTTACTGAAAATAATCTTGCCTTATACTTTCACTCTTCAAGCACAACCAGGCTTAAAATTTAAACTTTTTCTAAAACTGCAGATAAAAACATCCGCAAGGAGCAAACTTGATAACCAAAACATGTGACTTTCCCCCTACAACTCAAAAGACATCACCCTGCAGGCAAACTGTAAAATGTATCCTGAGAAAATATGCAAATAAGCAGTGAAAAGTTTGCATTTTGACTAAAAGTCGTTTCCGTCGATGTCCGGTGCAAAATTTTGCAGTATAATTTGTATTCGGTTTCATTAATATTTTGATTGGCTTTGTCTGCTCTTCTGGTAATCTGCTGGTCGACAGAAAACTCTGACTGGCTTCTTTTAATTGACACTGCTGAGTTTCTTGAGGTTTTCTACAGATGTATCGATAAAAAAACATTGACATAGCTGAATAAAGTTGATATAATAAAATCAAGCTTTTTAACCGTTTTGTAGCCTTCCCTTTGGGGATTGAAACGCGGCGACCCTTGACACCTGCACGCCACGTGGCTATTTTTGTAGCCTTCCCTTTGGGGATTGAAACAAATTAGAATCATCTTGATTTTCAAAGATTGTAAACTTTTGTAGCCTTCCCTTTGGGGATTGAAACAAAGAAAAAAGATTACCCGATACATTTATATTCTCAGTTTGTAGCCTTCCCTTTGGGGATTGAAACACGTGTAGCAGACAACTCTAAAGAATCCAAAACCCACGTTTGTAGCCTTCCCTTTGGGGATTGAAACAGTAATTCTTACAAGAGATAAAGACATTAACGTTCCATGTTTGTAGCCTTCCCTTTGGGGATTGAAACCTAAATAATCAAGCACCTCATACTCAAGAAAATCGCTATTTGTAGCCTTCCCTTTGGGGATTGAAACAAAGAAAAAAGATTACCCGATACATTTATATTCTCAGTTTGTAGCCTTCCCTTTGGGGATTGAAACATTTTTTCATCATAATCGTTATCGAATGCTACATAGTTTGTAGCCTTCCCTTTGGGGATTGAAACTATACCAAAACAGTCTCTGCATATTTTTTGCCGTTTTCGTTTGTAGCCTTCCCTTTGGGGATTGAAACGTTACTAAGGGTGATAGCTTTTGTAATACTCTTCTTATTTTTATTGTAACAATTATAGTTTTGTTTTCTGCCTGATTGCATATCTCTTTTCGATGTGTTACAATTTATTGTTAGAAATAGTTTGTATTATAAAGGTGAATAGTATGATAATTAGAAAAATAGTGAATGGTTACCAACTTGAAAAAATAGTAGAAATCCCTGAATCAGCAAAAAATGTACCTGTTGAAGTGATAGTAAGAATACCTTTTAACAAAAGAAAAAAAAGTAAAAAAAGTGATGATATTATAGACGAACTATCCGGGGTATTTGCTAAATATAAAAATCCAATTTTTATTCCCAGAGAAGAAGAAGAAGCCTGGAAGAACAATGTGAGGGAAATTTATGAAAAAGAACAAGAAGAGAATTCTAAAACTAATTGATGCCAATGTGATTCTTCGTCTTTTACTAAATGATATTGCTGAACTTAATCAAGTTACCAGGGATATTATTAAAAACAATGAAGTTCTAATTTTGAATGAGGTAGTTGCTGAAATTATTTATGTTTTGGAAAAATTATATAAAGTTGAAAGAAAAGAAATTAGCAATACTTTAATAAAATTATTTGCTCATCCAAATATTTTTGTTCAAGATTTAGCAGTAATAACCGGGGCGCTTAAAATTTATGCAGATAAAGGCGTTGATTTTGTTGATGCTGTATTAGTTGCGCAAAGCAAATGCAATGGTTATACAGTGTATACATTTGATAAAAAATTGGAAAAGCTTTTGCAATTAGAGTAAAACACTATTGCTAAGGTGATAAAAAGCTCATGACCTTCCCTTTAAGTTTGAAACTATTTTGAAACTCTGTTTGTAATTTTCTCCTGTCAGGTTTGTAACCTTTTTTCGGAACTCAATAAAAGAGCCAAAGGTACTTTTGAGTTTGTTTGTGAAACCTATAATTTAGAAATTTTTACCTCTTATCTGTATTAGACCTGTTTATTTTACCAATTCAATCAACCTGCTATTATTTAATTATATTTTTGTTTCAGCTCTTTTTATCTTGTTATAAAAATCATCTTTCACTCCTGTGCTTGAGCCATATTTTTTTAATATACAATTTTTTGCTTGTTGATCTCTGCTTTTTTAAAGAAATAAGTCGTTGTTTATACTATTTATTTTTTATTTTTAGAAAGCCTTTAATAACTGAAAATGCGAATAATGCTATCGAAAGGTTTTTGATAAGTTTGTAGACTTTTTCTCTGAAAAGTATCTTTTCACAGCATCACAGTTTATTGCTTCTGTTCATTCATACATATTAAGAATTTTTAAGCAAAACCTGTATGTCAAAAACTTTTTTGCTCTTTATATTTGTGATTATAATGTTAAACTTCCAAACTATTTTTTCCTATCTTCTTTAAGCCTGAACCACAAATACCTGTATCAAAATAATTGTTGCATAAATATGCTACAGAATCATCAATTGTTCAAATATATATTTATTTTGACTAAAAGTCATTTCCGTCGATGTCCGGTGCAAAAATTTTGCAGTATAATTTGTATTCGATTTCATTAAGATTTTGATTGGCTTTGTTTGTGCTACTGGTAAATCGCTGGTCGACGGAAGGCTTTGACTGGCTTATTTTTATTGACACTGCTGTGTTTTTTGAGGTTTTCTACAGATGTATCGATAAAAAAACATTGACATGGTTGCATAAAGTTGATATAATAAAATCAAGCTTTTTAACCAGGTTTGTAGCCTTCCCTTTGGGGATTGAAACTAGTATCGTAATACTTAAAGTATCTTTTGCTTAAAAGGTTTGTAGCCTTCCCTTTGGGGATTGAAACTTATATAATTTACAATTTGGTTTGGATGGTAATAAGGTTTGTAGCCTTCCCTTTGGGGATTGAAACTTCTGCCAATCTTCAAGGTCTTCTTCCTTAAACTCTTGGTTTGTAGCCTTCCCTTTGGGGATTGAAACGCGATAGGGCAAGCAGTTAAAAATGCAATTAGCACAAGGGTTTGTAGCCTTCCCTTTGGGGATTGAAATTCCAGCGAGTGGTGTTTTGGATGGGGATAAGTTGAAAGGTTTGTAGCCTTCCCTTTGGGGATTGAAACCTTGTAAATGTTTTGCGATTATAAGCAAGCGATTCAAGGGTTTGTAGCCTTCCCTTTGGGGATTGAAACTCAAACACAACTTTCACCATTGGATCATAACTTAAAATGTTTGTAGCCTCCCCTTTGGGGATTGAAACTGCCAAACCCACCACATTTCCACTTCGTCGTCATACGTTTGTAGCCTTCCCTTTGGGGATTGAAAAAGGTTGCTGCCACAGCCAAAAGGCTGTGGTTTTGTTTTTGCCAGAGTGGTATAATTAATAGTGTAAAGTCAAAACTGAAAACTTTTTGTATAACATAAGTTTGTAATAAAAAAGGAGAAAACCATATGCAAAATAGCCTTCCTCCACATGAACATGATTCAACCTTTAAGTTTTTGTTTGAAAACCCCAGAGATATACTTTTTCTTATCAAAGATGTTATAGGCTACAGCTGGGCAAAAGACATCCAGGAAGATTCAATTGAGCTTGCGGACAAAGAGCTTGTTGGTGAAGATTTTCTTCAAAGAAGAGCAGATGTTGTAGCAAAAGCAAAGCTGAAAGACAGGGAAGTATACTTTTACATTATCATTGAGAACCAGTCAACAGTTGCAAAAGACATGCCAGAAAGACTTCTGCGATACATGATACTACTGTGGGCAAAGAAGATAAGAGAAGGAGCAGAGAAGCTTCCTGCGATTATTCCTATTGTGACATACAACGGGCTTGAAAAAGAATGGGATGTGGAACAGGAGATAATCAGCGAATTTGATGTTTTCAAAAATGATATATTCAGGTATGCACTTGTAAACATCTCAAAGTTAGATGCGAAAGCTTTCTTGTGTGAAGAGGACGATGTGTTGAGCCCAGTGGTGTTTTACTTGGAGCAGGTAAGGGATGATACACAGGAGCTTGCAAGAAGGCTAAAAGAAGTGGAAGCGCAGCTGAGAAAATTTAGCAGCTCAAATATAGAAAGATTTTTGATATGGGCGGGCAATGTAATAAGACCAAGGCTTACAAAGGAAGACAAAGAAGAGTTTGACAGGCTGGTAGAGAGAGTAAAACAAGGAGGTGCAGGCAAGATGGGTGAGTTTGTGTCAAACATCTCAAGGCTTCTTGATGAAGTGCAAATGAAAAAATTCAATGAAGGAAAATTAGAAGGAAAAATTGAAGGGAAAGAGGAAGTAGCAAAGAAGCTAATAAAGAAAGGATTTAGCGATGAAGATATTGCAGAGCTTACAGAGCTTGATATAGAAAGAATAAGAAAGCTTAGAAAAGAGCTGATAAATTAAAAAGCAAAGCACTATCAAAAGATTAAGTTTTTAAACAGGCAGGGCTATAGGCTCTGTCTGTTTGTTTTTTTAATTTTAAAAACAAATTTAAGTTTTGTAGCCAATATTATTTTAGAAGAACTTTTCGAAAAATTTTCTATACAGGCTTCTTTTCACTTTTTAACCTCTTGCTTATTTAAAATTTGAGCCATTTGCACTTTTAGATGCAGTCTCATGAACTTTTTTATGAGAAAATATACAAAGAAAGAATAGATAATTTGCATTTTGACCAAAAGTCGTTTCTGTCGATGTCACATGCAAAAATTTTTGAACTTGTATTGCATTCGGTTTCAATTAGAGCTTGCAAGGTTAAATTTGCATCTCTGGTAATTTGCTGGTTGACATAAGTAAAAAAAAAGAGATGACTTTATAGACGAACTATCCGGAGTATTTGCTAAATATAAAAATCCAATTTTTATTCCCAGAGAAGAAGAAGCCTGGAAGAACAATGTGAGGGAAATTTATGAAAAAGAACAAGAAAAGAATTCTAAAACTAATTGATGCTAACGTGATTCTTTGTCTTTTACTTAAATGATATCGCTGAACTTAATCAAGTTGCCAGGGATATTATTGAAAACAATGAAGTTCTAATTTTGAATGAGGTAGTTGCTGAAATTGTCTTTGCACAGGAAAAATCATATAAACTTGGTGTGAAAGAGAAACGCTCAGGTGTTAGGAGTGAGTGAGAAAACGATTTGCAGGATTATAAAAAACGGCAGGCTAAAAGCTGTTAAAGGTCCCTCACCGTATGACCAGCAGTATTATCTACCTCGAAATGAGATAGACAAAGCCTTGCAGATTTAGGTTCAGGATAAGAAAAAAGGAAGCTAAAAGAAAAATTAATAAGAAGACAGAAAGAGCTTTACAAAAAGAAAAGCCAGAAGCTAAATGATCGAAGAGATGAGCAAAACCAAAGTTTTGCAGAAAATATGATCATGCTTGTGTTTTGTAGTTGTCTATTCCCAATTTTTCCTTCAATGCCTCTTGGAGAACTTGTGAAAAGTTTATATTGTTCTTTTCTGCTAAAATATTAAGCCACTGAGGAATTGTTAATGTCTTTTTTACAGCCTTATTGTCCATTTCATGCCTGACAAGTGGCATCCAAATTTCAATTAGCATTGGTATTTGATTATTCTCAAGCTTTAACTTGTTTACTGGTGTTGGTTCAGGAATAGGCTCATCGTCCTTTTCCATGCTCCAAAGATAAAGTCCTAATACTTCTTTTGCGTTTTTTACTGCTTCATCTAAGGTATCAGCACATGAAATACAACCGGGCAGATCAGGAAATTCAATTGTTATTCCATCCTTATTAAAAGTAAAAATAGCAGGAAATACATAGCTTTCTTTTTTCATTTTTTCCACTCCTTAAATATCTTCTATTTCAATTCCAGCCTGAATAAAAATACTTTTAATTGTTCTCTTGGGTAGATTTTTCTTGGGATGAGGAACAGTTACTTTTCCTTTTTTTATAGGATGTTTAAATTGGTAGAGATCACCTCTGACTGCCTCTAAATACCATCCGTCGGCCATCAATATTTTTATAATCTCTCGCGAGGAATAAGCTTTCATTCAACTCATCCTTTTTATAACATCTTAGCACGTATTTTAATACGTGTCAATATTCTAATTGATCTGTTAAGATATAATTGTTTTTATTTCTATCTTAGCATAAATTAAATAAAGGTAGAAGTTATCAGACTTTCATTTTTCTGCTGGAAGTTTTAAAAAAGAACTACAAGTAAAATGTGTAAGTCTGCGCCATACATTTCAAGACTTTTTTAGACTCAGTCATATAAACATTTTCTGAGAAAATATACAAAGAAAGAATAGATAATTTGCATTTTGACCAAAAGTCATATCTGTCGATGTCAGGTGCAAAAATTTTGGAGCTTTATTTGTATTCGATTTCATTATGATTTTGATTGGCTTTGTTTGTGCTACTGGTAAATCGCTGGTCGACGGAAGGCTTTGACTGGCTTATTTTTATTTATACTGCTGAGCTTATTGGTATTTTCAACATATGTATCGATAAAAAAACATTGACATGGTTGCATAAAGTTGATATAATAAAATCAAGCTTTTTAACCGTTTGTAGCCTCCCCTTTGGGGATTGAAACGTCGTGGTACCTTAAAAAAACAGTGTATGCAATAATTTTGTAGCCTCCCCTTTGGGGATTGAAACGATATGGGATCAATGTTTTCCCTACTCGTTCTCCATAGTTTGTAGCCTCCCCTTTGGGGATTGAAACTTACAAGCAGTCCAGCAAACCTTAACAAAAATTAAGGTTTGTAGCCTCCCCTTTGGGGATTGAAACACTCCACCGCCTCTACAATGAAATACCTTTTAATTCTTGTTTGTAGCCTCCCCTTTGGGGATTGAAACGCCTATGATGTCTATCGCTGTTAATCCGTTAATATGGTTTGTAGCCTTCCCTTTGGGGATTGAAACTCTTTAAATACAACGCTTATAACACAGTTCGGGAAGTTTGTAGCCTCCCCTTTGGGGATTGAAACTGATTTACATCTGTCATCCAGCCTCTTCCTGCGTAGTTTGTAGCCTCCCCTTTGGGGATTGAAACCGTGAGGCATCCAATGTGCCCCATTTTCCGTCATCTTCGTTTGTAGCCTCCCCTTTGGGGATTGAGCTACTTTTTTTATTTTGCCCCTCTTTTTTTGCCTTTTCAGAACTTCGCATAAAATTTGACCTTTCTTTTATTTTTCAAACAGATAAAATTGATATTGTAAAATTTAAAACTCTGGCAATCGAAAGAAGGCTTAAAAAACGTGGAAAATTTTTTTGATGTCAAAGGTTCAACCATTCAGGCGTATATTGTATGCAAAAGGCAGGCATGGCTTCTGTCACGAAACATCAGCCCTGCCGGTGACAACCCTTTTCTGGAGATAGGCAAGTTAATATCGCAGGAGTATTATAAGCATGACAAAAAAGAGGTGTTCTTTGACGGTGTTGTTCTGGACCTGATCCGCAACGAGAATGAGGTTTTGCTGGTTGGAGAAATAAAAAAGTCTTCAAAGTCAAAAAATGCTGCAATGACACAGCTCAAATTTTACCTCTACAAGCTTTTCAAAAGCAACATAAATGCCCGTGGAAAGCTTTTGATACCAGAAGAGAAGAAGACTTTTGATGTTGTGCTCTCGTTTGATGACATAAGAGATATTGAAAATCTCATTGAAGAGATTTCGCAATTTCTTTCAAGATCTTTACCACCCGAGCCACAGAAAATAAAAGCTTGTTCAAAATGCTCATACAAGGAGTTTTGCTGGGCATGAAAAAACCTGTTTATATCTTTTCAGATGGCGTTTTGAAAAGAAAAAACAACACCCTGTTTTTTGAAAGTGAAGGTGTGCAAAAGTTCATACCTGTTGAAAACACATCTGAGATTTACATCTTCGGTGAGGTTGATTTGAACAAAAGGTTTTTGGAATTTTTGACCCAGAGCGAAATAATAATGCATTTTTTCAACAGGTTTGGCTACTACGTTGGAAGCTTTTACCCGCGTGAGTATTTAAACTCCGGCTATATGATATTAAAACAAGCTGAACACTATCTTGATTTGCAAAAAAGACTTGCTCTGGCAAAAGCATTTGTAAAAGGCGCTTACAAAAACATGAAACAGGTTTTAAAATACTACCAGAGCCGGGGAATTGACTCACTTGACCGCTACATCCAGCAAATGGACAATCAATTTGAAAACATCCCTGACATTGATAGTATTGCAACTTTAATGGCAATCGAAGGAAATATCAGGCAAACATACTATGGCAGCTTTGACCTTATCATAGACGACGATAATTTCAGGTTTGAAAAGAGAACAAAGCGTCCACCCAAAAATGCCATAAATACTCTCATCAGCTTTGGAAACTCTATGATGTATACAATTGTGCTTTCAGAGATATACAGAACTCATCTTGATCCGCGGATTGGATACCTGCATTCAACCAACTTCAGAAGGTTTACACTCAACCTGGATGTTGCCGAGATATTCAAGCCAGTAATAATCGACAGGCTCATCTTTTCGATAATATCAAAGAACATACTAAAGCCTGAACATTTTGAAGAAGATTTCGAAGGAATGCTTTTGAAAGATGATGCAAAAAAACTGTTTATAAACGAGCTTGAGCAAAGGCTGTCAACCACAATAACTGTTAAAAATATTGGCAGCCATGTTTCATACAGACAGCTCATAAGAATTGAGCTCTACAAAATTGAAAAGCATATTATGGGCGAAAAAGAATATGAACCCTATGTAACTCAATGGTAACTGAGGTGAAGGAGATTTGTACACAATCCTTGTGTATGATGTCAACCAAAAGCGTGTTGCAAAAGCATTAAAGGTGTGCCGGAAATACCTCAACTGGGTTCAAAACTCTGTGTTTGAAGGAGAAATCTCAGAAGCAAAGCTAAAAAAGCTAAAACTTGAACTTAAGCAAAAGCTCAATCTCGAAGAAGACTCTGTGATAATTTACAACTTTCAAACAAGATTGTATTCAAGTCGTGAAATTCTTGGTGTAGAGAAAAACAATTTAGATAGATTTATATAATGAACTATTATTTATGGTTGAACTTCTAAATCAAATGTGATAATCTAAATTTTAGCAAAATTAAAGAGGTGCTTTTAAAAATGATTGAGGCTGTTGCTGAGCTTGGAAAATTTGTTGTTGAGGGAAAGTCAAAGACATCATCCAAAACTTGTGACGATAACTTTACAAACACCATTTCATCTTTTTTAACACCTGTAGAAAGCGACAGGGTACTTTTGATTTGCCTTGAACAAAAGCATTTGGTGTTTGAATACTGTGGTGTTGAACCTCAAAATCCCCTTGAATCAAAAGCTCAGTTTTATCTCTTTAGTGAGGGAGCAAAGGGTGGTGGCACAAATCTTTCGCCTGCGTGCATCTTGCCCAAGCCCAAAACAAAAAGAGACATGACACCAGAAGAGATAAAACAAGCTATAAGAGAAAATGTTGAAAATGTGTTTGAAAAAAAAGTGGAAAACTGGTTTTCAAATAAAGCGCTGCCTCTTGCAAAAAAGCTTTCAAAGCAGGGTGATATATCAGATAAAGATGCACTTTTTATTCAGAGTATATCCCGGGCTATTGAGAATAACAGAGAAAAGATAATCAACCATGTCACTGAGCACATCTTCTCAGAATTTGAAAAACTAAAAAGCAATATTCTTTTGACATTTTCATTTGACGGCAAATACATTGGTGAATACGAAATATTCAAAAGATTTTTACTGGAACTTGTAAAAGAAAAAGCCGGGAAGTCAAGCTCACAGAACAAAACCTGCAGCATTTGCAAGCAGAAAAGAGAAAATGTGTCTGGCACAGTCAATGTTTTCAAATTCTATACAATCGACAAGCCCGGGTTCATAAAAGGTGGATTTTCTCCTCAAAACGCATGGAAGAACTTCCCTGTATGCTCAAGCTGTCAGCAAAACCTTCTTGAGGGCAGAAAATATCTAGAAAAAAATCTTAAATTTAATTTTTACAACTATGGTCAAAACAAAATAACATATCTTCTTGTCCCCAAACCTTTATTCGGAAGAAAAGAAGCTTACGAAGAGCTACTTGATATTTTAACAAAAACCCAGAAGGAAATTGACTCAGGCAAAAAATTAGAAAGACTTACCAATGATGAGAAAGAAATTCTGGAGATTTTAAGTGAGCAGGAAGACTTTATCTCTGTTACATTCCTGTTCATGGTCCCACAGCAGGGTGCAGAGAGAATTGTTCTGATGATTGAAGATGTTTTCCCATCGCACCTGAAAAAAATATTTAATGCCAAAAGGCAGACAGAAAAAAAGCACAGAAAGCTTTCTGGTGAAGATGAGACATTTACATTTGATAAGATCAGATACTTTTTCTCAAAAAGCAACAGGCTGAAAAAAGGAACTGACCTTGACAGCTATTTTCTTGAGATAACCGAGAGCATCTTCAAGAAAAAGCCCATAGACTTTCACTTTTTGCTTCATCATTTTTGCAGAAAATTGCAGGACAGCTTTGCAACAGACAATTTCTCTGAACTTTACAGGTCCTGCAACTATGCAATGCAGGTTTTGGAGTTTTTGAATAACCTTGAAATTTTAAAGCTAAAAGGAGATGAGTGTGGTATGTCTGTTGGAACGCCGTTTGATGAAATCTTAAATGAATTCCCTGTTGCCTCTGAAAAAAGTGCTGTGAAAGGAATTATACTCACAGGTGCGCTCTGTGACATGCTTTTGAGAATCCAGGCGGCAGGGCTCAATAAAGCTCCGGGCAAAATGCCTCCATTTGCCAAAAATTTAAAAGGGCTGAGGCTAAAACAATCTGACATAATAGCTTTGCTGCCAAAGATTCAAAACAAGCTTATGGAATACTCGGCTTTTGGCAAGGCAAAAAAACTTGTGGCTGCCACAGCCTCAGAACTTTTGCTAAGAGCACCTGAAGACTGGAAACTGTCTTCGGATGAGGTGAGCTTTTACTTTGCCTGCGGGATGAATCTTGGGCAGAAAATCAAAGAGCTTGCAAAGAAGCTGACAAACGATTCTGAAGAGCAAGAAACTGAAGAGTAAAACACTTTTGGTTTATAAGTTAAAACAATTAAAAGGGGGAATCTGTGTATGGGAAATTTGGATAACATTATTAAAAACAGGTCTGAGATTTTGTTCATTTACGATGTTACAGATGCAAATCCAAACGGCGATCCGCTTGATGAGAACAAGCCACGAATTGACCCTGAAACAGACACATGCATAGTGACAGATGTGCGCCTTAAAAGAACATGCAGAGATTACCTTGCAGAGTATAAAAACCTGCCTGTGTTCATCTTAAGAGAAATTACACAGGATGGAAAGCTTATGACAAAAGCTGAAAAATGGGAAAAGCACAACCTTGATGAAGAAAAACTGAAAGAATTCATTGACATAAGGCTCTTTGGCGGCACAATTACACTGAAAAGCAAGGATAAGAAGAAAAAAGGCAGCTCAGAAGAAGACGGTTCAGAAAATACAGGTGCTATCACCTTCACCGGTCCTGTTCAGTTCAAGTTCGGAAGGTCTTTGCATAAAGTTGAGTACATGCTCCTGAAAGGCACAACAGTCATGCCATCAGGCGAAGGGAAGGACCAGGGAACATTCACAGAATGCTATATTCTGCCATACGCACTGATTGCCTTTTATGGAGTTATAAACGAAAATGCAGCCCTGTGCCAGAACATTCCTTTAACCGAAGAGGATGTTCAGCTTCTTTTGGAATCTCTCTGGTGCGGAACAAAAAATCTGATTTCACGTTCAAAGTTTGGTCAGATGCCAAGGCTTCTTTTAAGGGTTGAATACAACCAGAGCAGCTTTTACATCGGGGAGCTTGACAGGCTTGTAAAGCTCATTTCCCAAAAGTCCGACGTTGCTATACGCTCACCTGAGGATTATCAGCTTGACATAACAAAGCTTGTTGAAAAGTTAAAAAAGTATCAGGACAGAATTCAGAAGCTTGAGGTTGCCTTTGATGACTCAATCAGCTTTATATGTGAAGGTGTTCCTTTGGATATTAGCAGAGCTTTTTCCTTCCTGGGTGATAGGTTAAAAATCATTCAGTTTGAGTGACAAAGTTTTTAAGGTGATGCAATATGAAAGTAGCTGTGTTTGATATCAAAGCCGACTTTGGTTTTTTTGGAAAGTTCTACTCAACATCATCCCCAATAACATACCCCTTCCCGCCATTCCCAACCATTCAGGGAATGGTGGGAGCTATTCTGGGGCTTGATAAAAAGGAATACCTTGAAGCTTTAGAGCATGGCAAGTTTGCTGCTGGGATTAGAATTTTAAACCCTGTGAAAAAAATCAGGATGGGAATAAACCACATAGACACAAAATACAATAGATGGCAGCCAATAAAAACAAAGGATCGTCAGCCTCGAACACAGATGAGGTTTGAGCTTTTAAAAGATCCTTGCTTCAGAATATATGTGACATTTGAGCAGCAAGGCATGTTCTCAAAACTTGTGGACTTTTTGCAGCAGCATAAAAGCTTTTTTACACTCTCAATGGGACTTTCTGAATTTATCGCAGACTTTGAATTTACAGGCGTATATGAAGCTTTCGAAAAGCACATGCCAGCTGATTATGTAAACATTTGCACACCCATTTCGCCAAAAAACCTGCAAGAAACTGATGCACCAATAAAGATTGAAGAGGGAAAAAGTTACTTTAAAGAAAGAATGCCCCTTATCATGAACAGTTCAAGAGAGGTTATAGAGTATGAAGATTTTATATTTGAGCCAAGCGGGAAAGAAATACTTGCAAAACCCCTGAAGTTCCTGGAGGTTGAAAATGGAGAAAACATTGTTCTTTTTTGAAAAGCCATCCGGGCTTTATTCTCACCCCGCAAAAGACAAAACTCAAATGGGTGCAAAGCTTCTGGAAGAACACCTTGTAAACACAAGCTTTTTGGCTCAGAAATTTGCCTCTGAAAAGAATTTGCCTCTTTGCACAACAGACTTTCTTGTGCAGATTTCAAAATTCACAGCCTTGCTGCATGACATCGGCAAGGCAACTTCTTTTTTTCAGAGCTATCTTTTTGATAAGAAAAAATCCAAATCCAGACTATCAAGGCACTCTCTTCTGTCTGCAATTTGTGTATGGGGAGTGCTATCAAGGCTCATAAGGGAAGGAAAAATCAGAGAAGATAAAGGGTTTGAAAACTATTCTGCAATCCTTGCATTTTTTGCCGTTTTAAAGCATCATGGTGATTTAGAAGCAGCCTATGATATGGCATTTATCGGTGAAGATGACATTGACCTGTGTTATGAACAGATAGAACACATTGATAAAAGCAGGTTTGATGTGCTTGTTTCCAACCTTTCCACTTTTGCAGAAGAAGTTGAATTTTTAAATGTTGCAATGCTCAGAGAATTCATAGACAAAGCAAAAGATTCTATTAACTGTTTCAGAAGGGCATTCAGGAAGCTAAATGACTCTGATATGAAATTTTTCTTTTTCTTGAACCTGCTATTCTCCATTTTGATAGATGCTGACAAAACAGAAGCAATCTTTGGCACATGTGTTGATATTCCCAAGCTGAATATCTCTCATCTTGATGTTGACAGATTCAGAAAAAGCATTTTTAAAAAAGAAAACTTTGAAAATTCAATAAAAGCATTAAGAGACAGGGCTTTTGAAGAAGCTCTATCAACCGATATTTACCCAGAAAAGCGAATTTACACACTTTGCCTTCCAACAGGGCTTGGTAAAACCATAATTTCCTTTGCATTTGCACTCAAAATCAAAAACCTTGCTCAAGAAAAGTTTAAAACAGATTTTAGAATAATTTATTCTCTGCCTTTTCTGTCTATTATTGAGCAAAATTACAATGTACTATTGCAGATTCTGAGCTTTCTGAATATTGCCACATCCTCAGATACAATCTTGAAGCATCATCATTTGAGCGAGGTTGAATACAAAACTAAACAGTTCAGAAAAAGCGAAAAAGAAGAACAAACCAATGATGAGGAGGCATTTAACACAGACATTGCAAAGCTTTTAATAGAGGGATGGAACTCAAATATAATTGTCACAACGTTTGTGCAGTTTTTGGAAAGTATACTTACAAATAGAAATTTAAACCTCAGAAAATTTCACCGCATTGCTAACTCTGTGATAATACTTGATGAGGTGCAGGCTATAAGCTCAGAATACTGGTTTTTGTGCAGAAATCTTTTACAGAAAATGTGCTGCCATCTTAACTGCTACATAATTCTTTCAACCGCCACCATGCCATTTATTGTTGAAAAGGAAAAAGCGGTTGAGATTGTAAAGAAAGAGTATTATTTTGGCAAAACGTGTAGAACAGATCTTTTTTTTGATAAAAACTTTTCAGACTTGAGGATTGAAGAGTTTGCCGAAAAATTCACCTTTGAAGAGGACAAAACCTATCTTTTTGTGCTGAATACAGTTGAAAGCGCAAAAATGTTATATGAACTCATTTTGCAAAAATACCCCTATTTAGAAGAAAAAATAACCATCCTTACAACTCATATAATACCAAAAGAGAGGTTAAAAAGGATTGAGGCTATTAAAAATAAAAACTACAAAATAGTCATCTCAACCCAGCTGGTGGAAGCCGGGGTTGATATTGACTTCGATAATGTTATAAGAGACATAGCACCTCTTGACTCAATCATCCAGGCAGCAGGACGGGCAAACAGAGAAGGCAAAAAAGGAAAAAGCAAGGTTACAGTTGTTAAGCTTGTTTCTGAAAAAGGAAGACTTTTTGCAACAGAGGTTTATGACAGCATTTTGATTGATGTTACAAAAAACATCTTAGAACAATACAACAGAAAAATAAGCGAAAGTGAATTTGCAAACCTGGTTGAAGAATACTACAAACAGCTTGCAAAACGTGGCGTTTTTGAGACAAGCAGCCATGAAAGAGGGACTTCACAGAAATTCATTGAGGCCATCTGCCAGCTTTTTTACACATCGCCTGACTCAGAACAAGTTGCAATTGGAAGCTTCAGACTAATCAAAGATGAGCCATACAAAGTGGATGTGTTTGTTGAAGCAGATGAGGAAGCAAAAATCATCTGGCAGAGATTTGTTGAAATTTGCAATATTAAAGACATTTTTGAAAGAAAAAAGAGGTTTTTGGAGATTCGCAAAAACTTTTATGACTATGTCATCTCTGTCCCCAAAAAAGACAACATCCCTGTTAATTTCGAAAATATGATATTATATGTGCCAAATTCTCAGCTGCACGACTTTTATGATATCAAGACAGGTTTCAAAACAAAGGGAGAAAGCTATTATAGTTTTTGATGCTTTTTAGCTTTCTCCCCTTAATTTTATTTAAATCTGGTTTCTTCTCTCAAGCATCTTTTCAAACAGTTTCAAAGCAGAGTCAAATAACCTTTCATTATGCCAGAGCCAAAAACCTAAAACTTGAACAAAACCTATCATCCCAAAAAGCCTATTTTACACAGAACATCTGGCAAAAGATCTCTGCAAGCTCATCTGACGAAAAAATTTCATAGTCGCCAAAAAATTCAAGCCTGTCTGCAATCACCCACTGTTTTTTCAGCTTATCTTTTATAATAAAAAAGAATCTTGTATCCTGGGGAACACTGCCAAATTTTCGCCTGTATATATCTATCAAAAATTCCCTGAGGCTCTCTGAAAATTGCTCGGGGGATTTTTGATAATCAATCCTAACTTTTCCTTGCCCTGCAAAAACACCACTCAAAAGACTGCCACTTTTTTTGACACCAACCTTTTTAAAGGTAATCTTTTGCAAATAAATCCCATTAAAAGGATTAAATAAATACTCATATATTTTGAATAAATTTTCTGTAAAAAGTTCAATAAAGGGTGTTGCAATGTAAATTCGAAAATCTTTGAACACCCAAACACCATCTTCTACTTCTTTTTTGTTTCTGGTTTTTACCGGGCTTATTGTAAAAAGATCTGATTTAACAATGTTTTTTATTGTATTAAAAATTTCATTATAATAAGAGGATGGCAGAAAAACACCATCCTCTTTTGCGTAAAAATTCAAAACAAAGTAATGTGCCATTTTAACACAACCTCTGCTGCAGTTTTAAAACATCTTTCAGACAATAGTTACCTTTACCCAGCCGGGAATTGTCGAAACTGCGCCGTTTTTGAAGATAACTCTTCTTGTCTTTGGGAAAAGTTCTTTATGAATTTTTGATTTTTCGCCCATTATAATCTTTAACTTCTCAAAGCTATCCTTTTTAAAATACATCCCCACAGTTTTTGACAAATACCCTGTTGAAAATCCAAGCTGTATCAAAAACTGGTTTGGGGCAAGGCTTTTCAAAAGTTTCAGCAGCTTTGTATACTCTGCCACTATCTGCGTCACTTTGTACTTCTGATAAAACTCCAGCTCTTTTATTATATATCTCTCGCTTGCCAGGTTGATTGCTTTTGCCAGAAATTCCACACCTCTGTTTTCTCCAGCAACGCTTAATTTATCTTTCAACCCCGCAACAGGTTGCCTGCCTGTTACAAATCCATCATCAACCTTTATTTTTCCACTTATATGTGTTCCCGGGCTTATACCCTCTGCCAGAATAGAAAGTCCCTGCTGTGGATTGTCAAAGTTTTCTCCTTTGTTAAATGAATTGTACCACTTCACATTGCCATTGCAGATGTTCATCACCTTTATCTCATAAATACACATCCTGTCGTATGGCACAAATTCACTGTCGCTTACCTGAAGGAATTTAAAAGGTGAAAAGTGAGGTTGCTGGAAAATACTATTCTCTGGATAATTGTCAACTTCTTGGGGATTCACTTTATCTTTCTTATCTTGTGTGTTAAACTTTTTATCACCGGCTTTTTCAAGCGCCTCTTCATACTTTTTTATAAAATCATCTTTCAAAGCCTTTGTAATAAATGAACGCATAGCTCCTTTTAAAGAGGAGCCGGGAATGTATGCACGCCCGGCACTTTTTATAAATGCCACAATTTCATTTGCATTTCCTTTTACTCCATCCAGTTTTATTCTGTATCTTGTAACCCTGTTTGCATCAATTGCATATTTCTCTAAAACCTCGTTGAGTCTAAATGTTCTTGGATTTGTCTCAAGTGCACGAACAACTGTGTCAAGTAAACCCTGTTTGGAAATGCTCAGCTCAAACAGTTTGTCAAAATTTACAACTCTTAAATTATCTCCTTCTCTAATAAATTCAAAATTCTGAATCTTATCCTGCCCGCCTATTATTACAGGAGTTAAAACTTCAAGCTGATATGTTCTGGCAGTCAACAAAGCTCACCCCCTCCGGCAGGGGAATCAAAAACGCCAGACCATACCTTAAAACTGGATGCAAATTGTAGTTTGCTGGCGTCACATCAACCACCCTGCCAAAAACTTCGCCTTTTACAACACTGCCTTCAGAAAACATCCGGACAATCTTCTTCTTCGCTCCCCAATCACCCTTTGAGTATATATAACCTGATCTTGTAATTATATCATAGTATTCAAATTTCTCTATTTCGCTGCTATCCTTTGGATTTGCAAGAGACAAAAGCATGTAATGCGAAGCTTGTTTCTTATCTTTATCTGACACTTCCAAAAACTCAGGCTCAAATAATCCCAGGCCGGCTGTTCTCTCGCCACCTATTCCTTCATCTCCCAAAAGCCTTACAGCTGCTTTTATCTCTTTTTCCTGAGCTAAATCCAGAATCTCAAGGTAAAACCACAGCCCTGCATCTTCTTTGAACTGGCAGTGCGAAAAATAGTATATATTTGGAGAACTTGTTATTCTATCCATAGCCACTCTCGGTCTTTCTTTTACGCTCACAAATGAGGATGAAAACATATCCTTTTCATCTGATCTTACCAGAAATTCACCAACCGGCTCATAATCACCTTTAAAAAGATTTTTCAAATCCTCTTCACATACAAACTTCACCTTTTTTATTTTCTTTATATCATCGACGCTCACATATCTGCTCAAATCAAGCCCCATGGGCTTGAATACAAAGTATCTGCTGTTCACATATGGCATGGTTGAGGATACTTTGAATACCGGCTTGCCTTCCAAAAAGCTTTTTACAAGCCCATCAGCTTTCTCTTTGCCAAAAAGCAGAGAATATGCATTAATTATTGCGCTCATAATGGTGTCAGAGTGTGCCATTGTTTGGGTTGTGTTGTATGTTTTTTCTCTGTCACCAAAATGAACCGGTGTTTTGAATTTCAATTTTACTCTAAAAAGCTTTGTTGTGCTCATGTTCAATCATCCTTTAAAACTGTAGATTTTTAAGATCTTTTGCCTGTGCCACAACCTTTGGCTGCGCAGCATTCAAATAGGCTTCTCTGTCCTTATAAAGTATCTTTATATCAACAAACTGAACTTTGCCATTTCCTCTTGTGCCCTGCCCACCAAGGTAATCATCTTCAAGAAGTCTCATTGCCTGAACAAACTTTTTAACAAAAGTATCACCATCGTCTTTGCCATCAACCTCAAGCCTGTTTACAACAAACTCTGCCTCAAACTCTGCACCTGCAGGCACTCTCTCGCTCTGTCTTGGGTGTGCTTGTGAGGTTATTCTGTCTATATTGTTTTCAAACTTGACTTCTGTCCACTCAAGATCAAGGTTTTCTTTCATCTCTTCTGTTATTGAATCTTCGATAAGCTTTGCATCGCGAACAATTAACCTGGTTGGAACAACAGAGTCTGTAAAGTCTGATTCAGAACCATTTTTTAAAGTATGTTTACCGTGGTTTCTGCCAAAAAGCCCGCAAACAATGCAGCTTTTGTCTCCACACATGTGAATATATATACCACCATCTTTTTCTTTTTTAGTCTCAACCAGCAAATTCTCTTTTACCTTACCCTCAGCAAACTCCATAAGCGATCTCATCTTGCCTTTGAGCGAAGAACCTGGGATATATGGCTTTCCTTCTGCATCTTTTACAACAGAATTGTCAATCCCGCCAATCTCAAGGCTATTATTGCCCTCTCCTATGTGAAGACCGGTTACAGCTTTTATTTTGCAACTAATTATATATTTACCTTTCAAAATAACATCCATCTCAAATTCAGCCTCCCGAAATTTATTTATTATTCTTTTTCAGCAAAAAATCTATTATATGCAACAACTGCCTCAAAAAAGTCTTTAAATCTTTCAAGATTTTTTTCATTCTGCTCCGCAACTGGCAGTGCTTTGTTGATTATTTCCTGAAAATCTTTTAAATTTTTAAATCTTCCAGAAATGTATGCCATTTTTGCTCTCAAAATTTTCAATTTGTATTTGTAGTTTTCATCTTCAGAAGACAGCTTTTTAACCTCTGTAAAAATTTTTCGCAGCTGTGTAACTGTAACTTTGGACTCTTTTAAAAGCTGCCCTGTTTTCTCTGCAACCTCAGAAAACACCTTGCCATCTTTATCTTTTTCGGGATTGACGGCAGTCTCAATCTTGTTCAATATCTCACTTTTTAATGTTCTGACATCAACATTTGGCATATCAAAAATTCCCTCCCTTAATTTAAATCCTCAAAAGCAAACTTATTTTCTCAACTCAAGCTCAGCCCATCGGGCTGCTAAGTAGGCATGGTCATAAAGCGTGTTTGTCTTCTGGTTTATTATGGTGAATAAAATTGCGTCCAGCTGATCTTTTAGCTTTTTGTATCTGTCTTTTAGCTTTGCAATGTAATATACAAATCGCCATGATTTGAAAATCTCTTTGTTCTCCTTTGAAGTTCTTCCCAGCTTGTCAACCGTGTATATAGCATTTATTATTGCTTTTGAAACATTTTTGTTCTCAACAAGATCAACAATCTGCTCTTTTATGTCCTTTAAATTTTCAAAGTCTTCCCAGCCAACAAAATGCCCTCCGAATGCAAAGCAATCTTTCTTTTTGCCATTCTTGCGTTCAAATTTCTTGGCTTCATCAAGGTGCTCGCCACATACTGTTGCAACCCTGTAAATTGGATACTTCTTATCAGGGGATATCTCAAACCCCATTGAAACTGTAACATATTCATTTCCACCAACATAGCTTCTGAATGCTTTATAAACCTCATGTGCTAAATATGGCATATCTGTCCATGGTCCAAGCACGCAGAAATCGTCCCCGCCGGCATATATAACTATTGAATTTAAACTCTTGGCTTTTGTCAGCCTGTTGAAAAAGTAGCCAAAAAACAGTGAAAACTCCTGCGACAGTGTCATGACTCTTGAAAGTGAGATTTTGCCTTTTAAACCCTCTTTAAATATTCTCCCGAGATTATCAACATCTCCTCTGACTATTCCCCATGTCTTAATCCCTTTAGATTCATTTACTATATCATCCAAAAGCTTTATATGCTCCTGCCCGTCTTTTTCTTCTTCAATTGGAGCATAGGTTGATATATCAAGCGCTTCGTAAAATTCTGGATCAAAATTGCCTTCCTTATTCATCTCCTCAATCTTTAACATATCAATTATTATTGTATCTGAAATCCTTCCATGCTGCTGAGAAAATTTAATTTCTCTTCCAAATGCATTCAATATGTTGTATATGTTATTGAGATTCTCTTTTGCCGGTTTTATGTCCCATTTCTCAATTACATATAAGCTTTTTATAAGTCTTTCACCAAGTTCAACAAAGCTTTCACAAAAAGAGCAAACCTCTTTTCCTTCTGAATTTATACTAACCTGATTCCCGCAGTGCGGACATTTTTCATTGTAATCGTCATATGGTTCAAAGAACTTCATTTGATTGTTTTTTAGAATATCTTTAAACTTCTTTGTCTTTTTTACCTGAATTTTTCTTGCAACCTCATCAAATTTTTCACCAATCCTGTCATTCATAAAAGTAAAAAGGTCTATGCTGCTGCTTTCAATAAAAACATTAAGTGCGCCTTTGTGTGCTTTGAACATGATGCTGTCAATCAAACTTTGATAATGAGATAGCCTTTCTTCAAAAGATCTGGGTAAAAGAAGGTAAAAATGTCCACCACCATTGTAGATGAGATTGCAAACTGGCATATTTTCTTCTTTTAAGATAAATTTTGCAATTGTGTCAAGCAGAAAAGATATATAAAATGACTTCCCTTTTAGAGCTTTGAGCGCACCATCTATTTTGGTGTCAAAAACAAAATCCTGAATGCCTGAAACATCACCTTTTACAAGGCAGAAAAGCTCACCATCACCTTTTTTAATCGAGCTTTTATTCTTTATTTTTGTGAGCAAAGATTCAAGCTCTCTTGTTATCCTGCCCTGATCGCCGTTAAACCTTGCTTTTAACTCTCTGTCAAGACAAAATGCAATTGCAGCGGTTGATTTGCTATGCGCCCAAAGAGAAATATCAGGCTTACTGTAGTAAAAAGCCGAGGGGATGTTGTATGTATACTGCTGCATAAGATTGTAAACAGCTGTGAGATACTCTTCGACATCAATCAAGCCTTTTTCAAAATCATCCTTTAGCTTTTTCATCTTTTCAGCAAATTCCTGCCAAAGCTTCCCATAATCATTTGAGACATCACTTTTGGGCATATCTTCTGGAAATGTTATTTTATACTTCTTTGTCAGATGCTTGTATGTAATGTTTTGAGCTTCTGCAGCACTTTCATTAGAGCTGAGACTGATATTTGAAAAAATTGAAATCATTTGCTTGACTTTTGGACTTTCTTCTTCAATTTCTTCTCTATCAGTTGCCGATGAAATTCTGTCTGCAACAGCAATTAAAAGCTCTTTATAATTTGATGGTCTGTGATGGTTGCGAATATGTGATGTTACCTGGAAGAATGATGGAACAGTATTTTCAGCAAAAAAAGCACCCCATTCCTGATGCCGCGGTAAATCTGCACCCTCTTCTTTGTACAAAGTCTCGTATTCCTTCTTTATTGTCTCTTTAGCATCTTTGTTTGCTGTTCTCATGTAAAATTTTCCTATATCGTGCAAAATTGAGCCCAAAAAAAGCTGATAGTCAGATTCCCTGTCCGCCTTTGATAAACCGGTGTTGTAAAATACCATCTTGCAAATCACCTTCTCTTGAGGTTTTTAAAGCTAAAGTGGACGTTTGACAATGCTGGATTTGAAAATTAAGAAGTTTTTTAAAATTTGGCTAAAAATATTTGCTCTTTACCTCATTATACCATTAACATATATTAAGAGTAAACACCAATTTTTTCTTTACAAAATTGTGCAGTTTAACAAACAAGATACACTCCCTTGAGAATTCAGTAAATCTTTTTAGCATTTACTATTTATAAATCAGAATGATCAGTTTTTGAAGAGCAAAAATTTTGCGAAGTTGATCACTAACCTGTGAATTTTTGGATTTTTCAAGTCTCCGGGTTGATAATTTAAATTAATTTTCTGCAGGTTCTGACATTTGACTTTAACGGCATGAATATTTTTAAATTGTTAAAGGATAATTAATTCATTTTGACTAAAAGTCATATCCGTCGATGTCCGGTGCAAAAATTTTGGAGCTTTATTTGTATTCGGTTTCATTAAGATTTTGATTGGCTTTTTTTGTGCTACTGGTAAATTGCTGGTCGACGGAAGGTTCTGACTGGCTTTTAATTGTTGATAGTGCTGAGTTTCTGCGAGTTTTTCATAGATGTATCGATAAAAAAACATTGACATGGCTGAATAAAGTTGATATAATAAAATCAAGCTTTTTTACCGGTTTGTAGCCTTCCCTTTGGGGATTGAAACTTCTATCCAATGTTACTTTGATTAGTGCCATCTTCAAGTTTGTAGCCTTCCCTTTGGGGATTGAAACACTGTGTAAGGCTGGATATAGTCACCAAACTGTGAGATGTTTGTAGCCTTCCCTTTGGGGATTGAAACACGTTTCAAAAACCGCACGTTTGAAACTTTTAATCCGTTTGTAGCCTTCCCTTTGGGGATTGAAACCACCATACAGGTGTAAGCCCTTCACAGCGTCCGCAAAGTTTGTAGCCTTCCCTTTGGGGATTGAAACGGCTTTACTTTTGCAGGGTTTATACTCGCTAACCACGTTTGTAGCCTTCCCTTTGGGGATTGAAACTCGATCAGACGAGTAATCCTTCTCTGTAAACATCTTAGTTTGTAGCCTTCCCTTTGGGGATTGAAACTGCGTTAGTCCTTCTGGTTCAATAACAACGACGATTCGTTTGTAGCCTTCCCTTTGGGGATTGAAACCGCCGACCTTTGTCCTCTACCTGTATTAAATCACCTGTGTTTGTAGCCTTCCCTTTGGGGATTGAAACACAAATTTTGTTTTTGCTTGTTGCGGTTGGGCTGATAGTTTGTAGCCTTCCCTTTGGGGATTGAAACTGTTTTCAGCTATATCATAATTAATGATAAGTGAGCGTTTGTAGCCTTCCCTTTGGGGATTGAAACGCAAAACTTTTGAATGTAACTGATGCAACAGTAAATGTTTGTAGCCTTCCCTTTGGGGATTGAAACCTAAATTTCTCAAATAATACAAACAACTCTATACGTTTGTAGCCTTCCCTTTGGGGATTGAAACCACAGATACGCTGTCCAATCTGTATCATTCTGCATTAGTTTGTAGCCTTCCCTTTGGGGATTGAAACGCTGATAAACCTGCTGTCTCAAGGGCCTTTTCAACGCTGGTTTGTAGCCTTCCCTTTGGGGATTGAAACTTTGTAAAATGAATTCTGTATGTTCCTTTTTTTAGTGTTTGTAGCCTTCCCTTTGGGGATTGAAACTTCTGTTATTATTTTAATTAGTCCTTCCTGAACAGCGTTTGTAGCCTTCCCTTTGGGGATTGGAGCGTCACATATGGAATTGGTACGTCGCCAACATTTTGTGTTTGTAGCCTTCCCTTTGGGGATTGGAGCAGCCTGGTGCCACAGCCAAAAGGCTGTGGTTTTGTTTTTTGCAAAAAAGGATCAGAAAAGCTTCCTGCAATTATTCCTATTGTTACATACAATGGGTTTGAAAAAGAATGGAATAAATATTTTTGATATGGGCGGGCAATGTAATAAGACCAAGGCTTACAAAGGAAGACAAAGAAGAGTTTGACAGGCTGGTAGAGAGAGTAAAACAAGGGGGTGCAGGCAAGATGGGTGAGTTTGTGTCAAATGTTTCAAGGCTTCTTGATGAAGTACAAATGAAAAAATTTAACGAAGGGAAAATTGAAGGAAAAGAAGAGGTAGCAAGGAAACTGATAAATAGAGGATTTAGCGATGAAGATATTGCAGAGCTTACAGATTTTGATATAGAAAGAATAAAAAAGCTTAGAAAAGAGTTGATAAATTAAAACATCAAAGCGTCATCAAAAGATTACGTTTTTAAGCAGGCAGGGCTATAGGCTTTGTCTGTTTGTTTTTTTAATTTTGTTTGTAGCCTTTTCTTTAGGGGTTTACAGGATCTGGTTTTTGAAAAAGCAAAATCCCGTCAGAAATAAAAAAAGCACTCTCCATTTTTGAGAGTGCTTTTTATCCATATATTGCCTTTTTCAAAGTTCCTTTCTCGTCGTCTTCTATAATCTCCCACCTGCCACCTTCTCCGCCGTCAATATCTGCCATCTCACAAACGCTTCTTTAGCCAGTCATCTATATCACCCATGGCAAGCCCATCTATGTATCTCACATAAACCTTTTCACCGTCATACCTAACTTCAGTTATGTTCCCCTCAAGCCCGGAGTGGGCAAAGAAGTTTCTCTCGTCAGCCCTGTTTTCAACCGGCTTTGATGGGTCCACAATGCGTCTTAAACGCATCCACTCAGGTATTTCACCAAATTGCTGGATCTTATCAAGGTTGTTTGAGATTTCATTGCCAAGCATTGTATAGTTCATTGGGATTCCAAAGATTGAGTAAATATATGCAAATGTTCTGCCAAGTTCTTCTAAATCAAGCCCTGTATAAGGACAAAACATTGTTATGTTTTGACTTTCAAGCACCTCCACAATTCCCATGTAAAATCCAAGGCTTAAAATTGCATCAAGGTATGCTTTTCTGTCAAGCCCGGGTGATGATTTGAATGTGGCAACAAGCTGACTTTTAGCATGTTCTATCAGGTTTTTGAGCTCCTGCTTTATCTCATCCTGGCTGTGATATGAATGACAGTAAAGATAAAGCGGAGCATTGTTCTTGATTGCTGAAAACAGCAAAACAAACATCTCAATCTTTTCTTTCAAAGCTTTTCGCTTTTGTCGAATACTCTGTTTTTGCAAAACCATGTCACTGCCTTTGCTGTTTTCATTGGGCTCCTGGTATATTCTTCTTAAAAATGAAAAGTTGTGGTCACTTGCTTCTTCCTTTTTTATGGGCGATGAGAAAAATGCTTTATGCTTCTGGGGCTGAATGTGTATCTCAAAAGCATCTGCACTGCTGCCAATTATGGGATCGGAAAATGTAAAATATATCCCGGGCTGTTTTTCTTGATGTAGCCAGTTCATAAGATTTGCAAAAATTGCAAAATACCTTGATGCTTCCATCATTGCTGAGATATAAATATTGTGCCCGCTTGAGATGTCAATGTAAAACTCATCCACATCATGATTTAAATACCTTTCTATCATGTCAAACAATATCTCAAGCACAATGTCATCATAGGTTGCATCAAGCCTGACAGAACCAAGATATGTTCCCATCGAATGTATAACAAGGCTATCATCCCTTTGCTTTTCAAGTTCAATTCTGTTTATTAAATCAAAAGGCTTTTCAAGATATTCCTCCGGGTTTGAAAGAACTTTTTCAAGCTCTGATTTTAAATCTTCATCCAAAATAATATTCAAAAGATTTTTGTTCAGAAGAATACTCACAGGATAAATCACAACACTCTGAACACTGAGGTTTTGAGACTGAAGAAAATCTTTCAAAACAAAGCTTGAAAGCTCTGCCTCTTTTGAAAAATTCACAGATTGGTCTTTGTAACTTTCTATGAAAAACTTCTTTGTGGTCTTCTTCGGGTCATCCAATCTGCCTATCTGATAGATAACTTTCATTTTCCTAAAAAACACCATCCTTGCAAAATATTAAATCTGCCAGCTTTATCAGCTTTTTTGGTTAAAAAGAATATACCTTCTGAACCTCTCATGCTTGAATACTTTTATCAGCTCAACAGAACCATCAGGCTTTGTAACTTCCTGTGCAACCCTTCTGGTTGTTGCATAAATCGGAATAAAGCTATTTTCAAAGCACCAGCTCACCATATACACAGTTGCTCCAAAATCACCCTGCACAAGACAGTAATTTTCTCCATCGCACTTATTATCTTTTAAAAATGTCAGAATTGGCTCAAACATCTCTTTTGTAAGATCAACCTCTGGCGGAATATTGCTCCAGAAATTCTGGAGGTTCTCCGGCAAAGAAATTATCTCATCTACCTTTAGCACATCCCTTGCCTCTTGTTCCTGCTCCTTTGTTAAAGTGTGGTTGAATATCAAAAATAGTCTGCTCAAGCTCTTTCAACTCCTTCATCTATGATTATAATACAAATCATGGAAAATTTAAATACAGAATATTTTCTAACAGGTTCAAAAAACATTGATAGTCTTTATACTAAGCAGATTAATTATACATTTTGTAGAAAAGAATTTTTAAGGTCAAAAACCTTGCGAAGATACAGGACAAAAAATAAAAAAGTCACAGGCGCACAGTTTGCTTATGTGCCCTGTGACTTTAAAAGTTTTTGAGATTTTACAGCTTTTTGTAGCAGAACCACCAGTCAAAGCACTCTATTTCGCCCGCTTTTGCCTTCTCAAGCCTTTCCTGTGCAAGTGCCTGTGTTGATGCCGGTGGCACAATGACTTTATCACCAATCAAGCCATTGTTTGGCCAGTTTTCGGGTGTTGCTACTCCGTTTGCATCGGCTGTCTGCAAAGCTTTCAGTGCTCTTAAAATCTCATCAATGCTTCTGCCAACTTCCTGAGGGTAGTACATAATAAGTCTTACAATCCCCCTGTCATCAACTATAAACACTGCTCTTACAGTGTTTGTGCCTTTTGCGTCATGTATCATGCCAAGAGTCTTTGCAACATTGCCAAGCTCATCGGCAATTACAGGGAAAGGAACCTTCACACCAAGCTTTTCTTCTATCCACTCAATCCATTTTATGTGAGCAAACACCTGGTCAACCGAAAGCCCTATCAGCTCTGCATTGAGCTTTTTAAACTCATCTGCCCTTTTGGAAAATGCAACAAATTCTGTTGTGCACACAGGTGTGAAATCACCCGGGTGAGAAAACAGCACAAACCATTTGCCTGCATAGTCATCAGGAAGAGTTTTTACTCCATGTGTAGTTTTCACTGTCATCTGCGGAAACTTCTCGCCAAGAAGCGGTATTCTGCCTGTATTTTCCATATTCAACTCAACCTCCGAATTTATTTTTTTACATTATATTATTTACCCCTAAAAAATTTTTTTGAAACACAAAATTATAATTATTTTAATTTTGCAATAATTACACTCATGAAAAAAAACAAAAACGGTGGAGTGCCAATTTTTACCTGCTTGCACCTCCACCGCCAGAAGAACCGCCGCCAAAGCCTGTGAAGCTGTCATTGCTGTCAAACATGTCGCTATCACCAAATCCAATTGAAAATTTTATGTTATAATCTTTTGTTTTATCATAAGTATATACTCTTTTTTCCCATTTTCCACTTTTTCTTGTCCAAACAATCTCAACTCCATCATGTCCGCCGAGTCTTCTTTTAACAAAAGCAACAATCCCAAAGAAAAATGTAAAGAAAAATATGAAAAATAATATTATTGAAAAAGGCGAGGAAAGATCAAAAAAATATGCAAATCTTCTTAGCACAAAAATAGCAATAACTATCATTACAGGAATCAAGCAATCAGCAAAAAGCTCCTTTCTAAAGTCTTTCATATCTTTCCCCTCCAATTTTTATTGGGAAAAGTCCACTTTGGGCACCTGATTTGCGCTCTCCTGTGCTCTGAAGTATGGCTTTGGTTCAAAGCCAAACAAGCGTGCAATTACGACAGTTGGGAATACTTTTATTCTGGTGTTGTATGACATAACTGCATCGTTGTAGTCTTTTCGTGCAACAGCTATTCGGTTTTCTGTACCGCTCAGCTCATCCATAAGCATTGTAAAAGTTCTGTCTGCTTTCAAATCTGGATAATTTTCAACTATAACAAGAAGCCTTGACAGTAAGCCTGACAGCTCCTCATCTGCCTTTGCCTTGTCTTCAACAGTTTTTGAGTTTATAAGCTTTGACCTTGCTTCTGCTAACTTTTCTAAAATCTCTTTCTCATGCTTTGCGTATCCTTTCACTGTGTTTACCAGATTGGGAATCAAATCTGCTCTTCTTTGAAGCTGATTTTCAACCTGACTCCACTTGCTGCTCACATTCTCCTCGGCTTTCACAAGGCCGTTGTATAAAGAAAAAAGATACATTAAAAATATCACAATAACAGCACCTGTTATTATCAAAACCTGACTCCTTTTCTTCATTTGATTTCACCTCTTATTTTTTATTTTCTTGCAACAATTTAATATATACCCTGTTTTGATGCAAATTACAACAGCAAAGTTCCAAATATTATAACGGAAAAGCTGGTATTTTGTTTTGAAATGTCTTTGTTAATAAACATTCTTTTTGCTTTGCAAAGATATACTGTTTGACCAAAAGTCATTTCCGTCGATGTCCGGTGCAAAAATTTTGGAGCTTGATTTGTATTCGGTTCCATTAAGTCCTAGCTTGATTTTTTGCACGTTGCTGGTAATTTGCTGGTCGACGGAAGGTTCTGACTGGCTTTTAATTGTTGATAGTGCTGAGTTTCTGCAAGTTTTCCATAGATGTATCGATAAAAAAACATTGACATGGCTGAATAAAGTTGATATAATAAAATCAAGCTTTTTTACCGGTTTGTAGCCTTCCCTTTGGGGATTGAAACGCAATATTTTTAATATTTTTCAAAGTGGGTGCATATGGTTTGTAGCCTTCCCTTTGGGGATTGAAACAAGTCTTGTGTGAAAATGTCTGACAAACTCCCAACTGGTTTGTAGCCTTCCCTTTGGGGATTGAAACATTTGACGGGTCTAGCTGTGACAAAGCATATGCACCAGGTTTGTAGCCTTCCCTTTGGGGATTGAAACACGTGAACTCCGGGTAAACCTACTATGTCTTCTCCGTTTGTAGCCTTCCCTTTGGGGATTGAAACTCCTCTGCTATCACATCAAAGCTTGTCCAGATCTCTGTTTGTAGCCTTCCCTTTGGGGATTGAAACCCTAACAATTCTGCAATGCCAAAATAACTGCTTTCTGTTTGTAGCCTTCCCTTTGGGGATTGAAACCGAAATAGTGAGATGTTAAAGTGCTTTTAGCGTGTCGGTTTGTAGCCTTCCCTTTGGGGATTGAAACGCTTGCAATTCGTAGTGGTGCTTACAAAACTATTCACGGTTTGTAGCCTTCCCTTTGGGGATTGAAACCTGCGTTGCTTTATCGTTTCCGCCGGCATAAAACATGTTTGTAGCCTTCCCTTTGGGGATTGAAACAAAAGCGTTTTGAAGACATCTTAGGCACAAAGGCAAAGTTTGTAGCCTTCCCTTTGGGGATTGAAACGTTTATTGTTCTTCCACAAATTTTGCATTTTTTATTGTTTGTAGCCTTCCCTTTGGGGATTGAAACTTTTCTTTTTCATTTCTCCACCTCCAAACTGTATCATAGTTTGTAGCCTTCCCTTTGGGGATTGAAACAAATATACAACTTTTTTAGGTAATTCCGATTTTTTATTGTTTGTAGCCTTCCCTTTGGGGATTGAAACTTCTGAAATTCAGGCACGCAAATATACTTCAACTTATAGTTTGTAGCCTTCCCTTTGGGGATTGAAACGGGGCTTGAGCAGCAAGTTTAAATGTTCTGTAAGCGTTTGTAGCCTTCCCTTTGGGGATTGAAACGCCCCATCCAGTCTCGGGGCAAACGTAGCCATCCAGTTTATAGCCTTACATAAAATTGAATTGGAAAAGAATGGAATAAATATTTTTGATATGGGCGGGCAATGTAATAAAGCCAAGGCTTACAAAGGAAGACAAAGAAGAGTTTGACAGGCTGATAGAGAAAGTAAAACAAGCAGGTACAGGCAAGATGGGTAAGTATATGTCAAACATCTCAAGGCTTCTTGATGAAGTGCAAATGAAAAAATTCAATGAGGGAAAATTAGAAGGAAAATAATGCACAATATTCGTGAGAAGCATCCTGTTATCTTTTATTGAACAATCTCTTTTTTCATTTTCTTCAGCTCTTCCAACTTGTTTTCCATTTCTTTAGCAGTTTCTTCAAAATATCTAATTAATTCTGTTGCAGTCATATTTTTTGTTTCTTCATAAATCTCTTCCTGTATTTTGTGTATTTCTCTCATCGTATTTGTTTCAACCATCTTCATCACTCCTCCTCCAAAATCATAAGAGGCGACACTAATTGAATTTCTCTATAACCCATTAATCTGTTAATTGCGTTTACGCCCTCTATAGTTTTATATCTAACTATATGCTTGAAATTCCAGGACACTAAAATATTATATTCGTTAACACTGGCTGCTGCTATATGAAGTGCGTCGTCGAAAAACTTCGAATGAATATCTCGTATTTACCCTCTTTTAGTTCTTCTCAAAGCTTTTTGTTATATGCATATATTCAGGATTATCCTGCTGATCTAAATGGCTAATAACAGATGTGTCAAGATAAATCTTCAATCTTTTCAATTCTGTGCAAATCTCCTCTCCATGTTCAGCTTGAATTTTACAATTTTATTATACCACACATAAAACCAAAATCCCAGTTTTTAAGGTTTTGTAGTTTTAATTTATATTGTGGATCAACAACAACTTAAAGCTTCCCCCGAAAACTTCGCAGAAAATTTGAAATTTAATTTTTTTTCCATAGCCTTAAAATAAAACTTAGAACAAACACTGAAAGCAAAAGCTTAGCAGGGGTGAAAATATAAAATGGATTATCTTCAGAAAATTGCAAAAAAGATTTACGACGATATAGTTCGTGAATATGAGTTATATAATCAGTTTAAAGCTTATATAAAGCAAAAAACTTCAGCTCCAACAGAGCCTGAAGAAATTCTTTATCTGTATTGCATGTCTAATTTTAATGAAAGAAGTGAACTCGCAAACAAAGATAGTTCAACCAATAACAAAAATCCACAAACTGATCTTATTGATTCTGGTGATTATCATGATGAGTTTATAGATGAAACAGAATCAGAGGATTGGGTAGAAGATTTTTATTATGACGAATATGACATGTCAAGTGAAATGGATGACATTGTAAATGACTCGGATTTTTGGGATGCATTTGACTATGAATGGAATGATTAAAACAAATATTTTTGATAAAAAGAGAAATTTTTGGGTATTGAAACTTTGACAGAACAGACAGGACAAAACCTCCATCCACAAGGTTTGTAGCCTTCCATTTGGGGATTGAAAAGCATAAAAAAAGAGAGGACTCAGCCTCTCATAAAAAAGAACAGTGTTTTTTAGTTTTAGTTTTTCTAAAAGTTTGCTTCTTATCTTTTTAAAGTGTTTATTTTTCAAATCTTGCCATTAAAGCATTTTTTGCTGTCTTAGCAAGATTTTTAAATAATATGTAACATTTCCTGTAAAAAACAGGCGGCACAGTTTTTGCCGCCTGTTTTACTTAATCTTCAAAGTCATCAAACAAATCTTTTATATCAATGTCTTCAAAGTTCTGTTTGAAATCCTCATCAGGCAAAGAATCCTCTTCAGATAGGTAGTCGATATTATAATAGTCACCCAAAAAATCTGAAACTGCAAGGTTTAAATCAAGCTCTCCAAACTCCTTTGCCACCGAAAATGGGTCAAGCTTTTCAAAAACCTCTTTGATGTCCTCAAGCTTGTTAAGATGCCTTATAAATATCTCAAGCCCAACCTTGTCTTTTGCAAGCACAACCGTCTGCCCCGGCTTTACCGGCAGGCGTTTGCCCGGTTTTGCTAAGTAAAGTTTTAAAATAAACTCTATCGCAAAATTATCTGCATGTGACATATACCTCTTTTTGCACTTGCTGCATTTCACATATGCTATGTCGGCAAAATTTATAAGCCCTATTTTGGCAAGGTATCCTTCATCCTGCCACTCAAGCACAAGTTCATTGCTACCACAGCTATAGCAGATACCCGGAGTTATTGTGTCCTTCACAAGATTGTAAAAGAAAATATAATCGTTGTTAAAGCCATCCGGGAAATAAGTTGATAGCTTCTTTTCCCAGCAGTTTGCTGCATTGCACATGCTGTCTTTATTCTTTTTTCCGTTCGGGCACATGCCAAAATAGCCCGGGCAGAATTTAAAATATAAAAAATCCCTCGGACTTGAAAACCTTATAAAATCATCTTTCATAAGCTCTCTTATGCTGGCACTGTCAGAGAGCTTTCTTTCAATAAAATCAAGAATGCTCTCTTTGTTTGGAAAATTTATGAAGCTGTTATCTTTGTTTTTCTGTTTTCTCATAAAAATACCATCCTCTTTTCTCAATTCTCTTCTCCTATCCACTCAAGCGCCTGTTTTGTGAAGTCAAAATCCTTTTCCAGCATACTTTTGAGCGGAAGATACTGCGAAATTTCCTCTATCAGTTTTTTTACATTCGGGTTATACATCTGCCGCGGAGAAAATCTCACCTCAAGGTTTTTGACAGAAAATGCTGTGCTGTATCTGCTTTTTAAAGATACATTGCACTTTACTGTGCATTCCAAAAAATCTCTCTGGGAAAGATAGGAAAGTACTTTCAAAATCTCTGTTACATCTTTTGCAGAACCTATATATCTTGCCCGAACCTGTTTTATTTCTATTATTACTTCATCAATCATCTCTTTTTTTATGTTCAAATTGATTGATTTCAAAGCTTCCACAAGATTTTCTATAAAAATCTCAACTGCAGGGGATATTTCAGAAAACATACCAATTTCAACATCACCAAAGATGGCTTTGAAAGCTTCTAAAACACTCTGACTGAAAAATGTAATTGTAACCTTTCTAATAACTTTTCAGCTCCTTTGTAATTCTTTTTTCACCTTTATTTAAGCTTCTCATGAATACTAATAAGCTTATGAAAATAAATCAGCTGCTGCTCAAATATAGTCTTTAAAATTTCACCGACTGGCGCCACAACATGCCTTTTTGAAACAGGGTTAAAATAAAGATCATAATAGTCAGGTCCTTTAAAGATTATGTCAAAATCTCTAAAGTTTTTGCCAAATTCTTTTTTCAGCTGATCAAGAGTTTTTGCATATGTTATATTCATTGCAACATTTTCTTCGTTTTCAAAAAGCTTCCTGTACGCTTCACAAATCTCAAGCGCAGAATAATTCGAAACGGGAAAGTTTATATACAAATCGTCAAAGTGCTGATAAAGTGCACATGGCATTATTATTCTATCGCTTTGCTTTTGCACAATTCCATAATACCCTTCTCCAAGCCAGACAATAGGTATCATGTCAAGGGTCAAATCTGCAAATATGTCAAGATTGTTATTGGCTGCCCAGATTTTAAGTGAATTCAGCATTGAGAGCAAATCCTGTGAATATGCTATATATAAAAACTCCGTGTAGAATGCATTTGCTATATCAAAGCTTTTGAGCTCTTTTTCAGAAGGCACGGGTATTTTAAGTTTTTCCAGAAATTCCTGTGTGTATATCCAGCTGTTTGTCTGAACTAAAGTATTCAAAAATCCCGAAAAGGTTAAAATCTTCCCCACTCCCTGCAAGGTTCATATTTAATATTCTTTTGAATTCTATTTTATATTATCTTTTTCAAAAATACAAACCAAAAATGATTTTTCAAATCTGGCTCTTGCAAAAATATACCTTTTTCCATTAAAATTTATATTGTAATGGAGTATATTTTAAATATCATCTTTGCTTTTATCAAAAAAAAAAAGAATCCAAAAGGGGTGGTTGTATGGAAGTTTTAAAAGTTGCTGCTACATCAATGCCTCAGAAGGTTGCAAATGCGCTTGCTGCTATTGTAAAAGAGCAGGGTGAAGCAGAACTTCAGGCGGTTGGTGCATCAGCTGTAAACCAGGCGGTTAAAGCCATTGCAATTGCTCGCGGAAAGGTTGCTCCAAACGGAATTGACCTTTATGTCATTCCTGCATTTGCAGACATTGTAATAGATGGCGAAAAGAAAACAGCCATCAAGTTTATTGTAAAGTCAAGATAAAAAACATTGGAAGGGGCTGTTTGCAAAGATAATATTTGCAAACAGCCTATTTTGCTTTAAATTTGAATCAAAATTTTATCTTACACAGAAATCCACTCTGACGTTTCCTTCTGCGTCAACCATGATACTTTCTACCTTTATTCCCTTTACATTATTAAATATAACCTTTTGCAGATCAGCCTCCACTCTGTCTTTGAAAACCTCAATTCCTTCAAAGTTATATCTTTTGATAGCACCTGATAGAAAACCATAAATCAACACTCTTTTTTGCTTATCAAAATATCCTATTATTCTGCTGCCCTCAGATTTTATTTCAAACTTCAGTTCAATTTCAGGAAAAAGAGAAACCGGCTTAACTTTTAGTATTACCCTGCTGCCCTCTATTTTTGTACTCTTTACTGCATCAGGAATTGTAATGTTTTTTATAACCGCCTCATAAATCTCCTGAATGCTTGTAATTACATGCCCCATCTACTTTCCCTTCTTTTTGTTTTTCTTTTGCATTTAAATCAAAACACATATAATTTTATACCCCATTTCTGCCACTTAAAAATCAATTTTTTTGCGAACCAGAAGGTATATAAAAAAACAAAAAGCTGCAAAAATGCAAAAAAGTAAGATTTTGCAGCCTTTATAATCAAAAAAGTCTTGTAGAGCTTTTAAATTAAAATCCTTCCCTGTAGAATCAGTTTTTCAATCTCATCCTTTGGAACAGGTTTGCTGAACAAATACCCCTGCCCAGAGTCGCAGCCCATTTGCCTTAGCACATCAAGCTCCTCTTTTGTTTCAATTCCTTCTGCAACAACCTTTAAATCAAGCTTGTGCGCCATCAGAATAATCCCCTCTACTATGCTTCTGCTCTCTTTTGAATATGCTATGTCAGATATAAAGCTTCTATCTATTTTAACACCACCAATTGGAAGTCTACGCAGGTAAATCAAAGAAGAATAGCCTGTCCCAAAGTCATCTATCAAAAATTTTATACCCATCTGGCACAAAAAGCTCAGAATTCTTAGTGAAATATCAAAATTTTCAACAGCACCGCTTTCTGTAATCTCAAAGATAACTTTGCCAGGGTCAATTCTGTATTTTTCAAAAAGCCTTAAGACTTTGCTCTCAAAATGTTTTGCCCTAAGCTGACGTGCAGAAAGATTTATCGAAACGCTTATATTACCTGCACCTTTTTGCTCCCAAACTTTTATGTCTTTTAGTGCCTTTTCTATCACAAGCTCACCAATTTTCACAATAAGTCCACTTTCTTCTGCAACGGGTATAAAGTCAAGCGGACTTATCATGCCTTTTTGAGGGGATATCCATCTCAAAAGCGCTTCAACACCTGTGATCTGCAATGTGTCAAGGTCAACAACCGGCTGGTAGTACAAAACAAACTGGTCATCTTCTATAGCTTTTCTCAGGCTCTTTTCTATCTCTATCTTTTTGAGATTCCTTGTCAGCATATATGGCATAAAAATCTGAAAATCATTTTTCCCATTTTCCTTTGCCTGGCTCAGCGCCATGTCCACATTTCTCAAAATCTCTTTTGTACTTGTCCCATCTTCGGGATAGAATGATATACCCATGCTACAGGTTGTGAAAAACTCTCTTTCAGCCTTTTCAAGGTAAATCTCCTGCTCAAAAATTTTCTTAAGATCAGAACACACCATGAATACATCATCTTTTCTTGTCAGATCATCAAGTATTATGGCAAACTCATCGCCGCCCACCCTTGCAAAAAAGCTCTTTTGCGAAAGGGTTTTTAAATATTCATCTATCTTTTTGCAAATTGAGACAAGGTACTCATCGCCCATTTCATGTCCATAAAGGTCATTTATGTCTTTGAAGTTGTCTATGTCAATTAAAATAACAGCACCCATTTTGTCCGCTTTTAAAGCTTCTTCAATAAAATCATCAAGTTTTTGCTCAAAAAGTTTCCTGTTGGCAAGCCCTGTGAGCGAATCATAATATGCAAGCTGCTCCATCCTTTGCTCATAAAGCTTTTTGTTCGTATAGTCTATATTAACACCAATTATCTTTTCGGGCTTTCCATTTGCATCGTAAAAGATCTTAAGACGTGTGTATATCCACCTGAAATTTCCGCTTCTGTCTTTTACTCTTGCTTCATACTCCACATTTTCTTCCTTCAGCTCCAGAGCTTTTTGAATTCTATCAAGCACTTTGCCTCTGTCTTCCGGATGATATAAATTGAGCCAGGAGATGTGATCCTCCTTAAGATTGATGCTTTCAACATCAAATTCATCTTTTTGCCTTCCATAGAAATTGATTTCTCTTGATTTAAAATCAAGTTCCATTATGCTGTCTGATATATTGTCAACTATGAATTTATATCTTTGCTGCTGGGCATTCAAAATCTCTGTTTGTCTGTTCAAAATCTCAAGAGCATTTACAAGCTCCTGATTTGTCTGCTCTATCTCTTCGTAGCTTTCTTCTAAAAGGCTCTGTGTCTTTTTTTGCTGAGTTATGTCAAGCCCTGTTGAGATTATAAGTGGTTCATTCAGGTATGAATGTTCAACCACTGTGTTGTTCCAGAGTATCCAGCGAATATCTCCATTTTTTGTTATTATCTCATTTTCATGACCATTTACAACCTTTTCGGCTGCTATCTTAGAAAACAACTTTTGAATATACTCTCTTTTGTATTCTGGTATGAATATATCAACCCATCTCTTCCCTGTAACCTCCTCTGCTTTATACCCTGTTATCTCTTCTGCAAATTTATTGAAATATATTATCTCACCTTTGAGGTTCAGCGTAAGAACAATCACATTTGCATTGGATGCCAGAAGCTGTGCATACTTTTCAAAAGCTTCTTTGTCTGTTCTAAGGCGTCTGTTTAGCCTTATCATTACAAGCACTGTTAGAGAAGAGGCAAAAAAGACCATAATTAAAACATACAGGATTGAAAGAACAATTTGATTTTTCTGTCTTTCATAGTAATAGGGCGAATAGACAGAAAAGTAATTGTTATAAAGCTGATCAAATGTGCCATTTTTAATAAGAAGTTTCAGCCTGCTATTTACATAACTTACAAGTTCAGGGTGCTTTTTGCTAATGCCAAATGCACTTTTGACTTCAAAAATATCCTTGACTTTCAGCTCCAGTGCATCGGTGTAATTGTTTCTTGTTATGAAGTAATTTGCAACCTCCTGTGTTGTAAAGGCTGCATCTATCTTTCCTGCCAGAAGCGCCTTTAAAACATCTTCCACTGTCGGATATGCAAAATATTTTTTGACACCCAGTTTTTTCGAAAGCAAGCTCTCTGTGTAGTCTGCTTTTAAAACACCTATTTTAAAAGAGGATAAGTTATCAAGAGCTATCTTTCTATTAAATCCTTTTTTAGTATATATTCCCACATGTCTTGTGAAAATAGGATTTGAGAAAAGAATATATTTCTTTCTCTCCTCCAAAATCACAACAGGTCCTGTTATGTCAATCTCACCGCTTAAAAGCCTTCTGTAAACATTTTCCCATGTGTCACTGCTTATTTGCAAAAAGTATCTATCCTGTTCAAAAATCATATTTGCAAGGTCAACAGTAAAGCCGTAAACTCTGCCATCTGCTTCATAAGAAAAAGGGGGATATTTTTTATCAACCTGAAACTTTATTGTTTTTTGAGCGCAAAATGCAACCTGCCATAGCAAAACGGCAAACATTAAAACAAACAGAGCAGGTTTTAATCTCTTTTTCATAAGCATCAACCTTTATGTGACAGAAAGATATGCTTATATTCTATCAAAATTTATACCCTTTTTAAAGCAATTTAAATCATTCCAAATAAAAATTTGTTAACTTTTAAAAAATAAAATAGCTTGTTGAATAAAACATATTGACATAAAAGTAATAAATTTATAAATGGAAAAAACCATCCTCCTTGAGATAAAATTTTAAGAAGAGAATACTAAAAAACCCAAGCAAGGAGGATGGCAATGACTAATTTTATTAAAGCACAAAAACAAAAATTTTTAAAGATATTTATGACAATTGAAAAAGTAATAAAAGATTTAGGATTGAAGATAAAAAACAACAAAAGAGGAAGACCGAAGAAATTTAAGCTGAGCCATATAATAGCTTGTTTTGTTTATAAAGTCAAAAATAGGATAAACAGCTTTAGGGAATTAGAGTACAAGATAAATGAAGATGAAGAATTTAGAAAGGTCATAGGAATAGAAAAGAGCCCCGATCATTCATATTTTTCAAAATGGGCTAAAATGATTGAAGAAGAATATATAGAAGCAATAGCAAGAATTTTAGTAAGAGAAATAGATCCCAAGACAAGAGTTTGTGCTATAGATTCTACACCTTTGAGAAGCTCGAGGGGTGATAGAGAAGCAGGAGTAGGAAGATGTGTTAGTTTAGGTTTTTACAATGGGTATAAATTACATGTGCTAGCAACAGTTGAAGATGAGGTCATACCGATAGTATGGTGGTTGACATGTGCAAATATTCATGATAGTAAAGCGGTAGAACTTTTGTATGAAGCTAAGATATTTGGACCTGATGTAATATTAGCAGATGCAGGTTATGATTGTACAAAGTGGTTTGATGTGGCTGATAGACTTGGAATAAAGTTTGTAGCGGGTATAAATAAGAGAAATACTAAGGATTTTAACAATGTCAAAAATATTCTGAGAGCACAAAACATAGAATTTTTAAGAAGTAAAGAAGGACAAAGAGTATATAAGCAAAGGATAAAAATTGAAAGATTATTTGGGAAGCTGAAAGGAGAATATAATTTAGAACAAGTACGGCTAAGAGGTTTTAGAACATATAAGAGACATGTTGACTGGATAATGGTTACTTATTTGATAGAGCTTTATATTCAAAAAATTGAAAACTGTAAATTTTCTTTTAAATATGCATGGAATAATTTATAGTCCCATATAGTTACATTAATAGTAGAATTATTTATTCAACAACTTAAAAAATAAAAATATAGTTTAAACAATAAAATTAGTGAAATTTTTATGCTTTCTTCTCATACATCTCCAGAGCCTTTTTCACCCTCGAAATTATCTCATTTCTTATTCTCTCGGGCGATATCACAACAACATCCTTCCCCAGATATAGAATCCTTGACAAAACCTCTGCTTCTTCAAATTCATAGTAGTGGATTGTGAGCTGGTGTTTATTTTTATCTCTTAAAAACCTTGCAGATTTTTCAAACGGTGCAAAAATGCAAAATGCTCTTTCCAATGCATTTCTTGTGTTCACAACTTCAAGGACAATAGGCTCTTTTGCTCTGCTTCTTTTCAAAAACTCCTCATATTCTTTCAAAATCTGTTGGATATTTCCCTGTTCAGAACCTATACTTATATCATTCAAATTTTGAACAACACACTTTGCAAAGCTGTGAGAATTTATTGAGTAAATAATTGCATACAGCAAATCGTCTTTTAAGGAGTACTGAATCTTAACAGGAATCCCTCTTTCCACAAACTTCTGCCCGCTTCGCGCTATGTATGTGTAGTTAATAACCCTTTTCTCTAAGGCTGCTTTAATCAAAACTCTGAGCTTTTTGTCAATCTCAACTACAGACTCTCTTTTTACCACTTTTGAGTAGTTTTTGGGTAGCAAAATCTCAGGCAAAAGCGAAAAATTGCCACCTGCCTTTATTCTTTTAATCTTTTCAATTGTCTCATCTTCCAAAAAAAGATGAACATAACGGCTACCAAGTATAAATTTAAGCCACAGAATCTCTATATCAATTGCATAGGGGTCAATTGGTGCGTTGATTCTTAAAGCATATTCCTTTGAATCATCAATCTTTTTTAAGAGATATAAATTCCTGCTTTCCTGATTGTCTGTGGCTAAAACTTTCTTCTCAAGGCTTGGAAAATTACAGTTGTATTTTTTCAAAATCTCCTGAATTTCTTTCTGTGAAATTTTTCCATTTTTATATGCTGTATTTATAATCTCCTCTAAGGCTTTATAAAATGTGCTTTTAACCTCATTGAATATCTCCATAGTTCTTCAAAATCTCCCTCCACTCATCCATCATTTCCTGCCTGAGCTTTTGAGAGTCTGGGCTATCATCTTCAACAACCACTCTGTGTGAAAAGCTTCTCAGCCATGGTTTTATTTCTTTCAGGTTGCTGAGCTCATAGTCCACCACAAATTCATTCTGGCTTATCATCTCAATGTGTGCACCTTTTAGCTCTCTTTTTACCCTGTTTAATACAAAGTTGTAGTTTGTGTCTTTATCAAGAACAAATCTAAATCTTATCTTTTTAAATCCTTCTTCTTTCAGTGGAACTGACACAAAAAAGCACTTTTCTATAACCGGCCAAAACTTTTCAAAAAGGCTTCTGTCAAATTTCTCATCCAGAATTTCTATCTTTTCAACCCTTGAAGCAGGAAGTGTATTAATCTCTTTTTCGTCGAGTATTATAAAATACCACCTGCCAAGCTTTACATCGTAAATGATTCTGAGAGGTATGCAGCTATACTCCTTCTTCTGAGAACCACTTCTCGGATAATACCATATCTTTACTTTATTCCCCAGAGATGCTGCATACCAGAACCTCCAAACAATCTCTTCGTCCAGAACATAGTGATGGGGTATGTATGTAAACCAGAACAGCTGGTTTGCCTCTTTTATAAATTCCTCTTCACCGTTTTTCAAAAGGTACTTCTCCAAGCTTTCTTTTAAGAACCAGCCCGGGACATTCGGCACATTGGTGTTTATGAAAAATAAAACAGATAGATATATATTTTTTAGCTCATCCCTCGAAAATCCTTTAAAAAGCCTTTCAATTGTATTTGACAGCACATAAACCTTTTCCTTTTTCAAAAACCTGATAATACCCATACTTTGCATCTGTTTCAATGTCCTTTTTATGCTTGAATCAACTGCTCTGTCTTTTGTTCTTTCATCAAGCGCAAAGTAAATCTTATCCATTATTTCATTTGTAGTTGCTTTTTTGTCTTTTGAAGAATTCAAAATCTGAAGAATCATGAAAAATAATGTTGTCTGAAGTGATGTGGAAGTTTTTGAGAAATATATGTTTATAAGTGGATTTTCAACTTCCCTGAAAAAATCCTCAACAACGCAGGGCAAAGCCTTTTTTCCCTCTTTTTCAACCGAAAGGTATTCATCTTCTTTTAAAAACACTCTCATGCGCCTGAGCTCTTCATCAAATGTCCTTTTGCCTATCTGAAAAAGCTTTGCATCTTCTCTTGAATAGCAACCATAAAGGTATACAAGCCGCGAAAAGTTTCTGAGCTTGTTAAAGTGGTTAATAAAAGGATTGAACTCGGCCATACTCTCAAAACTTCCCTTCTACCTGTTTTTTATCCTTATTTTTCATAAAGGAAAAAATTTCTTTGCTTGCTATAACAAAATTATACTAAAAAACTAAAGCAGGCAAAAGGCTTTATGCAAAAGTAGCCCCTGCCTGCTTTTTTAAAAAGAAAGTATTTCTGTGAATTATCTTTTTTTCTTAAGTGTATTTATACCAAATATGGTGTAAAGCGGGCAATATCCTATAAGTCCTGTTATAAGTGGCACAAGTCCTATTAAGCCCCAGTACTTTGCATTGCTCTTTACTATGAAAAGCAGACTCAGCAAAACAATGCCAATAATTACTCTTATAGTTCTGTCAGCATTTCCTACGTTTTTCATTTATACATCTCCTCATAATTTTTTTCACTGTATTTTTTATACCCATTTATATTTATTCTGTCACAAGGTTTGTGGATTTTTTCATTCTCAAATCTTTATTTATCTGCTTGCACCGCCACCACCCGAAGAACCGCCACCAAATCCGCCACCAGAAGAGCCTCCGCCAAAGCCACCACCAGAACCACCGCCAAAGCCGCCCCATGAACTGCCACTACCCCGGTTTCCTCTTTTTTGCAATATTATAAATATATACGCAAGTACAAATACAATTATAAAAATTATATCTGGAAGTTCTATGTTATCATCTTCTGCAGATGACGGTTCATCCGGCTGGTTCTGAACCCCGGTGTAACCTTTTAGATTTTCCAGTTCAATGTTGTACTCCTTTGCAATTTCGCCTGCAACTGCAAAAAAGGTGTCCTTTATACCCTTTGAATACTCCTTTTTTTCAAATGCCGGAATTGCATAATCATCAAGTATTCTTCCTGCTTTTCCATCTGTTATTGCACCTTCAAGCCCATATCCCACTTCTATCCTTATTCTTCCCTTCTTGCCTGCTAAAAGATTTTCCCTGTTTACAAGAATCAAAACACCATTGTTCTTCTCTTTATCACCTATACCCCACTTTCTGAAAAGCTCAAGCGCATATTCTTCTATTGTTTTTCCACCAAGTGTTTCAACCGTCACAGCCACAAGCTGGGCTTGAGTCTTTTGATCAAGCTCCTTTGCTAAAGCTCTCATTTCCTCTTCGTCTGAATCATCTATCAAATTGGCACAGTCAAATACATATATGTTTTTCTGCGGCTTTGGCAAAACATCTGCAAAGCCTATGCAGGTAAGAAAAGTAAAGCTTGCAATTACAAGCATCAAAAATGCTGCCAGATGCTTCTTTTCAAATATTTTCATCTTTTCTCACTCCTGATTGGTCTTTTCTGGGATAATCCACTTCTGAAATCTTCTATAATTTTTTCCGTGCCTTAAAGTGATCATTGCACTTGTTATTTTTATTATTTTTTGCAACAATTTAATATATACCCTTCTTTGATGTAAATTACAACAGAATAGTTCTAAATATTATAACCAAGAATTCTGTATTTTGTTTTGAAACATTTTTTAATAAACTTTCTTTTTATGCTGCAAAAATATACTGTTTGACCAAAAGTCATTTCTGTCGATCTCACATGCAAAATTTTTGAGCTTAATTTGTATTCGGTTTCATTTAGAAATTGAAAGGTTTTATTTGCATCTCTGGTAATTTGCTGGTCGACGGAAGGCTCTGACTGGCTTCTTTTAATTGTTGATAGTGCTGAGTTTATGTAAGTTTTTCATAGATGTATCGATAAAAAAACATTGACATGCTTGCATAAAGTTGATATAATAAAATTAAGCTTTTTAACCGGTTTGTAGCCTTCCCTTTGGGGATTGAAACTTATGATGAGCTTATGAAGGTTAGGTTTGATTTACAGGGTTTGTAGCCTTCCCTTTGGGGATTGAAACTGATAAAGCCCGTTCTTTTCTGCCTTTTCACGTCCGAGTTTGTACCCTTCCCTTTGGAGATTGAAACATCTGCACAGGAGATAATGGAAGTTGCAAAGAACTTAGAAACAAAAATGGAAAAATTCAAGGTTTAGCAAATTAAAAAAGCCATAGCCTCACACATTAAAAGAGACTATGGCTTAAATTTTATTGCAGCCAAAACGCATGAATAGGCTCTCCTCTCAAGGGAAACCCTGAACCCTGGTATTTATGTGCAGTTTTTCAAAAAGCGCCTTGATATTCTTCAGCCCTGCATTGCCAAGCTTTTTAGCTTTTGTTCTTTTCAGGTTTCTTATAAATTTAAAGTGAAGAATATCTTTTCACTTTATTTTCTTGGATACCACAAATACTCAACAGACGACCTTTTGACAACCGGCTGGGGGGTAGAGGCGGATAGTTTCCACTCAAAAGCTCCAAAACAGCGTCTTTTGTCTGTCTTATAGCCTTTTTTGCAACATCAGCTAAAATTAAAGTTCTGTCGTCTATCTCTGCCATTGGCTTTTGCTTTACAACCTCTAAGATTGACACTGCCGGGAACTCCCCAATCTGCGGATCAACAGGACCTAAAACAGCATCCGGTGCCATTACAATCTCGTCTGCTGCCAGGGCAATTAAAGTCCCACCGGACATTGCATGGTGTGGAACATGCACTGTCACTTTGCCCCTGTGTCTTTTTATGGCCCTTGCAATCTGAAGCGACGCCAGCACAAGTCCACCCGGTGTGTGAAGAATTATATTAAGCGGTAAAAGAAAATCTCATCATCAAAGAAGTTGTTATACCTTCTGTATCTTTTTTTGAACAAATTAATTGTAAACACACCAAACAAAAATCCGCCTATGTGTGCCCACCAGGCAATCCCGCCACCAAAAACAGGCCCAAACAGCTCAAGTATCCCGGATGACACCTGCGATAAAAACCATATCCCAAGATAGAAAAGAGCCGGTATTTCCACAAAGAGTGGAATAAACCCAACTGGTATCAGTGTCACAATCCTTGACAGAGGAAACATCAAAAAGTATGCACCCATCACACCTGCTATTGCACCGGATGCTCCAACTGTTGGAACATCCGATGCTGCATTGAAAAACCAGTGTGTAAGCGATGCTGAAATTCCGCTTAAGATGTAAAATATCAAGAATCTAAAATGCCCCACCCTGTCTTCCACATTGTCGCCAAAAAGCCACAGGCTCCACATGTTTGAAATAAGATGCATCCAGCTTCCGTGCATGAACATGCTTGTGAGAATAGAACCTATCGAAACGGTGATTGCTGTCAAAAAGCCATGCTGAAGGTAGTAAGTAAATCTTGCCGGGACAAAGCTGTACCTGTAAACAAATTGCAAAGCTGCTTCATGCGGCAGTGAAACCTGATACAAAAATACAAAGACATTAACCGCTATTATTGTCCATGTCATGAATGGCTTTTCTCTGCTCGGAATGGTATCTTTCAGTGGTATCATAAACTTACTCTCCTTTCGTTCTCTCAATGGTTGAAGTTGAACAATTGTGACTTTTTGAATTTGATGCCTCTTTTAGGCAGATGATTGTTGACAAACTTTGATAAAAGGTTGTCATGTTATAATACAATTTATATTCATATTTGATAATATACTATTGGTTGCATCTTTTCAATCAGTTTATAAACTTCATAATCTCCAGCTCTGAATTTTCTTTCAATTAAATTCTAAAAAATTTTAATGAGGTAACACAATGATTCCAAAAAAAGAAGCTGTACCCTGTTTTTTTAGGGTCAGCTTCCTTTCTTATTCTTCAATCTTTAATTCTTGCAATTGATGAAACCCTTATATTATCCCCGTCAATTCTCATGAGCTTAACACCCTGTGTTGACCTTCCCTGAACAGGTACCTGACTCACCTCAAGCCTTATAAAAATTCCGCTGCTTGAACACAGCATTATCTCATCCTGGTCGTCCACCATCTTGATGTCAACAATCCTGCCTGTCTTGTCTGTAACTTTGTATGTCAAAACGCCCTTTGCACCGCGTCTTGTCCTGCGGTATTCTTCTATGTCGCTTCTTTTTCCAAATCCGTTTTCTGTAACGCACAGAAGATATTTTCCATCACTTGCCTTTTCCATACCCACAATGAAATCTCCATCCTCAAGCGTCATACCTTTAATACCTTTAGCAGACCTTCCCATAACCCTCACATCATTTTCATTGAACACAACACAGTAGCCACTGCTTGACACAAGCACCATTTCATCATTGCCGGATGTCAGCTTTACATCTATCAGGCAGTCATCATCGGCAAGCGTAATTGCTTTTTTACCCGCCCTGGTTGTGTTTTCAAATTCGCTAAGTAAAACCTTTTTGATTGTTCCGTTTTTTGTACACATCATCAAGAATCCTTCTTTGAAATCCTTTACTGTCATACAGGCTGTGATTTTTTCATCCTTTTCGATCTGTATGAGATTGACTATCGCCATGCCTTTTGCCTGCCTTGATGCCTCGGGGACTTCATACGCTCTTAGCCTGTAAACCTTGCCTTTGTCTGTGAAAAAGAGGATGTAGTTATGAGTTGTTGTGACAAACACCTCTTCGACAAAGTCCTCTTCCCTGGTAGAAATACCTGTTATGCCCTTTCCACCCCGCTTCTGGCTCCTGTATGTGTCAAGCGGAAGCCTTTTGATGTATCCAAAGTGTGTGAGTGTAATTACAGTATCCTGCTCCTGGATAAGCTCCTCTTCGTCAAAATCCTCATGTTCTTCCTGTATGATCTTTGTTCTTCTCTCATCTCTGTACTTTTCTTTTATCTCCAGAATTTCCTTTTTGATAATCTCCTTCACCATTGCCTCGCTTGCAAGCACATTTTTGTAGTACTCTATCATCCTGAGAAGTTCTGCAAGCTCTTCTTCAATCTTCTGTCTCTCAAGCCCGGTAAGTCTTTGCAGTCTCATATCAAGTATTGCCTGTGCCTGTATGTCAGTAAATGAAAATCTTTCTATAAGCCTTTCTTTTGCCTCATTTACAGTTCTGGATGAGCGAATTATTGAAATAATCTCATCTATATGGTCAAGGGCTTTTTTGAGCCCTTCCAGAATATGAGCTCTTTCTTCAGCTTTTTTAAGGTCATACCTTGTTCTTCTGATAATTATTTCTTTTTGATGCTCAATATAAAAGCTTAGCATGTCAAGAAGTGTGAGCACCTTTGGCTGGTTGTCAACAAGCGCAAGCATGATTATTCCAAACGTGTCCTGAAGCTGTGTGTTTTTGTACAGCTGCTTCAAAACCACATTTGCATCTGCATCCTTTTTGACCTCTATTACAATTCTCAAGCCCTCTTTGTCAGATTCATCTCTTATGTCCGAAATACCTTCTATTTTCTTCTCCTGAACAAGCTCGGCAATCTTTTCAATAAGCCGCGCCTTGTTTACCATGTACGGAAGTTCTGTAACAACAATTCTCTGCCTTCCCTTTGATGTGTGTTCAATCTCAGCTTTTGCCCTGACAACTATCTTACCTTTGCCTGTTGAATACGCATCCCTTATCCCCTTTTTGCCTATGATGTACCCGCCTGTTGGAAAGTCAGGCCCTTTTATTATCTTCATTATATCATCCAATGTAGCATTTTCATGGTCAAGCATGTACACGATTGCATCTATTACCTCTGCAAGGTTGTGAGGCGGGATGTTTGTTGCCATACCAACAGCAATGCCCTGGCTGCCGTTTACAAGAAGGTTTGGAAAGCGCGATGGCAGAACCTTTGGCTCTTTTGCAGACTCATCAAAGTTTGGCATAAATTCCACTGTCTCTTTTTCTATATCGCGAAGCATCTCAACCGCTATTTTGCTCATACGCGCCTCTGTGTAACGCATAGCAGCCGGCGGGTCACCATCAACAGATCCAAAGTTTCCATGCCCGTCAACAAGCGGATGGCGCATGGAAAACTCCTGCGCCATTCTGACAAGGCTTTCATAAACAGCAGCATCACCGTGCGGATGGTATTTTGCCAGAACATGCCCTACAACTGTTGCTGACTTTCTGTACGGTTTGTCGGGCGTAAGCCCTATCTCGTTCATGGCGTAGAGGATTCTTCTGTGGACAGGTTTTAAGCCGTCTCTTACATCAGGCAGTGCACGGGATACAATTACACTCATCGCATAGTCTATATAGCTTCTTTTCATCTCTTCCTGTATCTCAACAGGGATTATCCTGAAATCCAGCTCTTCCATGCTTTAATTTTGCCTCCTCTATACTTAGCATTATCATCTATCAGCTAACTCCTTCAGTATATCATAATTTTCTTCAATTACTTCATCAATTACTTTCTCCAAATTTTTCTTTAATTTCATTATTTTAAATTCAATAAAATCCAGAACCTCTTTCTGAGCCTCTTCAGGTAGTTTTATAACTTCTTCATAAATCTTTTTTGCAACTTCCACTTTAAAAACACCTCTTTTTTATATATCCAGATTCCTTACATACCTGGCATTCTTCTCAATAAACTCTCTTCTTGGCTCAACCTTGTCGCCCATAAGGATTGTAAAAATCTCCTCTGCCATCACAGCATCCTCAAGTTCAACCTTCAAAAGAATCCTTCTTGCGGGGTCCATTGTGGTCTCCCACAGCTCCTCGGCGTTCATCTCACCAAGTCCCTTAAAGCGCTGAACCTGCGCATCTTTCATCTCCTGCAAAATCTTCTGAAGCTCTCTGTCGTTGTATGCATATCTTATCTGTTTTCCTTTTGTTACCTTGTAAAGTGGCGGCTGGGCAATGTAAATGTGCCCATTTTCAATAAGCGGTCTCATGTATCTGTAAAAGAATGTCAAAAGCAGGGTTCTTATATGTGACCCGTCAACATCGGCATCTGCCATGATTATTACCCTGTGATATCTGAGTTTTTTAAGGTCAATGTCATTGCCAATACCACACCCGAGCGCCTGAATCAAAGGAAGCAGCTTGTCGTTTGAATAAATCTTATCCGGACTTGCCTTTTCAACATTCAGCATCTTACCCCAAAGTGGAAGTATTGCCTGATAGCGCCTGTCTCTTCCCTGCTTTGCAGACCCACCTGCAGAATCACCCTCAACAATGAATATCTCGCACTTAGCCGGGTCCTTTTCTGAGCAGTCTGCAAGCTTGCCGGGAAGGTTTGAACTTTCCAGCGCAGACTTTCTTTTAACAACAAGCTCTCTTGCCTTTCTTGCCTCTTCGCGCACCTTTGCCGCAAGGAGCGCCTTTTCTATTATCCTTTTTGACACATCGGGGTTTTCTTCCAAAAATGCTGCAAGCTTTTCAGAAACTAAGTTTTCAACCGCCCAGCGTGCTTCGCTGTTGCCAAGCTTTGTCTTGGTCTGCCCTTCAAACTGAGGCTCATGAATCTTGACAGACACAATAGCTGTCATGCCATCCCTGATATCCTCGCCCAGAAGCTGGTTTTCTGCCTTCAAAAAATTGTATTTTCTTGCATAGTCATTAACCGCCTTTGTCACAGCCGCTTTGAAACCAACAAGGTGTGTACCACCGTCTATTGTTGCAATGTTGTTTGCAAACGAATAGATGTTTTCACCAAACTCGTCTGTGTACTGAATTGCAACCTCAATCAAAATCTGGTTTTTCTCACCCTCTATATAGATTGGATCTTTATGCAAAACCTCTTTGTTGCGGTTCAAATACTTCACAAACTCGGCAATACCACCATCGTATTTGAGCTCAACTGTTTTTGGATTCTTCTCTCTCTCATCAGTAAATGTGATTCTGATTCCTTTGTTCAAAAATGCAAGCTCTCGAAGACGCTGCAAAAGCACATCTGCGTCAAATTCAATTGTTTCAAATATCTCATCGTCGGGCAAAAATGTAACCTTTGTGCCTGTTCTATCCGTCTCACCCAGGATTTTGAGTTCACATACAGGCTTTCCTCTTTCATATCTTTGATAGTAAATTTTGCCGTTTCTGTACACTTCAACTTCTAAGTATCTTGAAAGTGCATTTACAACAGATGCACCAACACCGTGAAGACCACCCGATACCTTGTATACACTCTCGCCAAACTTACCGCCTGCATGAAGAACAGTAAAAACCACCTCAACCCCGCTTTTTTGAAGCTTTGGATGTATATCAACCGGAATTCCACGTCCATCGTCTGTTACAGTCACAGAATTATCACTGTGTATGACAACATCAATATTTTTGCAGAATCCTGCCATTGCCTCGTCAATCGCATTGTCGACAATCTCATAGACAAGGTGATGAAGACCGCGCTGGGATGTTGAGCCTATATACATTCCCGGGCGCTTTCTGACAGCCTCAAGCCCTTCTAAAACCTGTATCTCGCTTGCCGTGTATTCCTGATTGGAGTTTTTTGTATTGTCCAACTTTGTATCACCTTCCATTGAAAAATTTTGAGAAGTCAAAAAAATCAAAAATTTTCAGGACACATCAAGGTAGTTGTCCACATATGAGTTGAAATTTATAAATCTTTTTGCAAGTGTTGTTGAAGATACCGGCGACACAATTGCATAGAGTCTTCCATCAATTTCAAGAAGAAGCACAGATTTTTTTAGATCATCGTTTATAACAACAACTCTGTCTTCGGCTTTCAGCCTCTCAAAAATCATCTGGTTGTCTTCAGAACCCATAAAAATATCATAGTTCATTATCAAAAGAAGCTCCGAGCTGTTGATAACATAATCCTCACCTATATGAGCAAACATATCTTCACATCCCTGTGAGTTTTTTTAAGAAAATAAAAAATGTTACAATTGAACAACATTTATATCACCTTCAATCAAGCCTGCGGCAATCAAATTCTCTTTTTCCTCTGCAGAGGTTATGATTGCCTGGTAATCCCTGCAAAGGTCAAGAACATTCTTTTTTCTCTCATCATCAAGCTCTGAAAAGATGTCATCCAAAAGCAAAATTGGTCTTTCAAATAGCTTTGCAGATGCAAGGTATATTGCAATGCATGCAAGCTTGATCTGCCCTTCCGATGCATATTCCTTTGCACTTTTACTGTTTATGAGAATATCAAAGTCGTCCCTGTGAACCCCACCTGTTGTAAAGCCAAATTTGATGTCCTTTTCAAACCGCTTTTTGAGCTCTGTATAATACTCCTCCTGACTTGATGACTCTATTGATGCTCTGTATACAATATCAATTGTGCTTCTGTGTTCAAACACATCGTACCAGACCTGCTTTGTAAACTCAGACAGCCTTTTTACTATCTCTTCCCTCTTTTTATATATCTTATACCCCAGTTTTGCAAGCTCCACATCGTACACATCTATTATATCTTTTTTATCATAACTTTTCAAAAAAGCATTTCTGCTCATCAATGCTTTTTGATAGTCCTGATAGGTTTTTATCATGTACGGATATATCTTTGAAATCTCCATATCCAGAAACTTTCGCCTGACTTTCGGGTCCTGCTTTACAAGCTCGGTTGAGTCGGGTTCAAAATATACAAACCTGAACTTTTCTAAAAGCTCGGATAATCTGCTTATTCTCTTCTCATTTACCATTATCTTTTTCTGAAAAAACCTGTCCACATAACAGAGTATCCTGTGCTCAAAATCATTATCAAAGACAGAAGCATCAAGCTTGAAATATTCACTTTCAAAATTGATAAGATTTACATCCTTTGCCTTAAAAGACTTGCCGCAAAAGCAAAAATATATAGCCTCAAGAAGATTTGACTTTCCTGAGGCGTTTTTCCCTAAGACCAAGTTAATTCCATTTTTAAACTCAAAAAACCTCTCCCTGTGATTTCTGAAGTTCTCAAGATATATGCTTTTTATTATCATTTTTCAAAACCCCAAAACAATAAAGCTTTGTTATTCTGGCATTTTTACCGGCAGCACAAGGTAGATATAATTCTGGTCATCACGGGCACGCACAATTGACGGACTTGTGCTTGATGTTATATAAAGGTCAATCTGGCCGTCCAGCACTTTCAAAACATCCAGAAAGTACTTTACGTTAAAACCTATTCTGATATCCTTGCCTTCAACATCGCACATAACATCCTCTTCGAACCTGCCGTCTGCTGAGTATGATATTGCTCTGAACAGCATTCCCGAAACCTCGAATATCACAGCCTGCACGTTTGTCTTTTCATCTTTTGACACAATCGAAGCTCTCTCAAGGGTGCTTTCCAGAACATCTGACAGAATAGAAACCTTTGTTGAATACTCGGACGGAATGACATTTTTGTAATCAAAAAACCTGCCGGCTATCAATGTCACAATTACACTTGTTGAGCCTATTTCAAACAAGGCCTGGCTTTCAAAAAACGAAACCCTCACCTTTTCTGCCTCTTCAATGTCTATTATCTTTGTAATGTCATCTAAGTTTTCAGCAGGAACAATCTTTGAAAATTCACCATCCATATCAATTGGTTTTAGCTTGTTTATTGCAAGTCTGTGCCCGTCCATTCCCACAAGGTTTACAAAGTCATCTTCTCTTTCAAAAAGCACACCTGTAAATGTCGGTCTTGTCTCATCTTTGGATGTTGCGAATATAACCTTTTCCATGGCATCTTCAAACTCTGATGCTGTAAATTCGCAGAAGCTGTCAGTTGGCTTTCTGTCCATCTTTGGAAAATCGAGCGGATCTAAGGATGGAAGTCTGAACTCTATCTTCTGGCACCTTACCTTCACTTCATTATCTTCCCTGATTATTTCAACATCGCCGGATGGGAGCTTTTTTACAATGTCTGCAAGCAGTTTTGCTTTGATAAGTGCAGCACCTTTTTCTAAAATTTCACCATTGAATTCTGTTTGTATTTGCATCTTCATATTGTTTGTGGTGAGCACAATGACGTCCTCTGCCTCAATCAGCACACATTCCAGAACTGATGTAACCTTTGTTGAAGATGCAGAGAATATTACCTTGGAAATATTGTCCTGGAGTATATCTTTGTCCACAACAAATTTCAAATTTTTTCCCTCCTTTTTTTCGGGTGCGCAAATTTGAAAGCTATAGTAAAACTGACAGTAGTAGTACTAATAATGCATGTGGATAAGTTGAAAAAGTGTTCAAAGCCTTGAAAAATGTGATTTAAATAAAGTTAAAAAAGCTGTGGATAATTAAAGCAGATTTCAACCAGATTCACATGTGAAAATTCAAATTCACAGGAAGTTATCCACAGCTGTTTATTCTCTGTTGATAAGTCGTTTTTTTAAGCTTTCAACAGTATTTCTTGTGTTGGTATCCTTGTTGATAAGTTCTTTGATTTTTTCACAGGCATGAAGTACAGTTGTATGGTCCTTTCCGCCGAACGCTTCGCCTATTTTGGGCAGTGACACATTTGTTAGCTCTCTTGCCAGGTACATTGCTATCTGGCGCGGGAATGCGACGTTTCGCGACCTTCTTGATGATTTGAAATCTTCAATCTTTATGTTAAAATAGCCTGCAACCTCTGCCTGGATGTCTTCAATTGTGAGCTCTTTTCTGGAGTTTGTTTCTATAAATTCTTTCAGAGCCTTTTCGGCAAGTTCTAAAGTGATTTCCTTGTCGGGTGCCATTAGCTTTGAGTATGCTAAGATTTTGTTGAGTGCACCTTCAAGCTCTCTTATGTTTGTTTCTATCTTTGAAGCTATGAACTCCAGAATGTGTTGCGGCACCTGTGTTCCTTCAAGCTGGCATTTCTTGCTAAGGATTGCAATCCGCGTTTCATAATCGGGCGGCTGTATGTCTGTGATAAGTCCCCATTCAAAGCGGGACCTTAGCCTGTCTTCCAGTGTGTTTATTTCTTTTGGTGGCCTGTCTGATGACAGAATTATCTTTTTGTTGGCTTCATACAGGGTATTGAATGTGTGGAAAAACTCCTCCTGTGTTCTTTCTTTTCCGCCCAGAAACTGAATGTCGTCAATCAAAAGTACATCTACATTTCTGTACTTTGTTCTAAACTCGTCGGTTTTCTCATCCCTGATTGCGGCAATCAGCTCGTTTGTAAAAACTTCTGATGTCACATACATAACCTTTGTGTCAGGATAAAGTTTCAGAACATGATGGCCTATTGCGTGCATAAGGTGTGTCTTTCCAAGCCCAACTCCACCATAGATAAAAAGCGGGTTGTATGTCTTTTCGCCGGGCGGGGTTTCTGCAACTGCCAGGGCTGCAGCATGGGCAAGCCTGTTATTGTTGCCAACAACAAATGTCTCAAATGTGTATTTGGGATTGAGTGTTGTTACAATTTCGGGCTTTTCTTCTTGTTTTTGTTTTATGTACTTTTTGTATTTGTCAACCTCGTTTGGCAGTATGACTTTGAAGCTCAAATGTGGTGAGTAAAGCTGTTTTAAAGCATTCAGTATCAAAACAGAGTATCTGTTTATGACTATCTCCCTGTGGAAATCTGCAAAAGACTTCAAGATTAAAGTGTCACTGTCGTCAAAGCAAATGGGAACAAGCGTCTCAACCCATGTATTGTATGAGATGTCTGTTGGGCTCGGATTCAGTTCTTTTTTGATAACCTCCTTGATATCTTCCCATACCTTGTTGACATCGTAATCTACCAT